>JAUNGH010000029.1 GCA_030524605.1 Oscillospiraceae bacterium
GAGCGAAGATGATCTCTCTCTTATCAGCCATCAAAGAGGCGGAAAAAGCGTCCATTGTTTTAGCCATAGTGAAAATCCTCCATCATAACATGCGCTATTTGCGGGCCCTGGGGGCATTGACGCAGATGCCGTGGCAGACGTGAGCGGCCTCCATCACCACCTCGCTGACGGTGGGATGGGGGTGGACGGTGCTGCCGATCTCGGCGATCGTGCCCTCGCACTCCATGACGGCGGCCACTTCGGCGGCCAGGTCAGTGGCCCGGGGGCCGATGACGTGAAAGCCCAGGATCTCGTCGGTTGTCCGGTCGAACACGAATTTCACCAGGCCCTTGTTCTCGCCCATGGTCAGCGCCTTGCCGTTGCCGGACAGATTGAACACGCCGGTGCCCACGTCCTTCCCGGCAGTCCGGGCCTGCGCCTCGGTGAGACCCACCGTGGCGGTTTCCGGGCTGCAGTAGACGCAGGAGGGGATACGGTTCAGATTCAGCTGCTTGCAGGGTTTACCGGCAATGTGGTCTGCCACCAGGGTGCCCTGGGCGGAGGCCACATGGGCCAGCTGCATCTTGCCGTTGATGTCGCCGATGGCATACACGCCGGGAACGTTGGTGCGGCACAGGCCGTCGGTCTCCACAAAGCCCTTGCGGTCCATCCTCACACCGATGGCATCCAGGCCGATGCCCTTCGTGTTGGGGATGCGGCCGCCGGCCATCAGGACCACATCGCCCATGGCGGCGCCTGTGGCGCCGTCCTTGACGGAGGCATAGTTGACCTTCAGCCCTGGCTCGATGGACGTTACCTTGACACCCAGCACCAGTTCCACGCCGCTCTTTTTCAGCTCGGCCTCTACGAAGTCGGTGATGTCCTTGTCCAGAGGGCCCAGGACCCGGTCCAGCATCTCCACCACCGTGACCTTCACACCCAGGCGGCAGAAGAAGGTGGCAAACTCAATTCCGATGACGCCGCCGCCCACGATGATGATGTGCTGGGGGCAGGTGGTCATATTCAGAAGGCCGGTGGAGTCCACCACGCCGTCGAGATCCACGCCGGGAATGGGGATGCGGGCGGGATTGGAGCCGGTGGCCACGATCAGGTGGCCGCACGCAAGGGTTTCCCCGTTGTCCAGACTGACTGTGCGGCGGTCCGCCAGAGTGGCATGAGCCTTAAAAACGGTAACGCCGTGGCTCTTTTCCAGAAAGGCGATGCCGCTGCTCAACTGCTTGGAGACGGCGTTTTTCCGCTGGATGATTTTGGCGTAGTCAAAGGTGACACTGCCGGCGGTGATGCCGAAGGCGTCGCCGTGGGTCGCCTCATAGTACACGTCGGCAGAGTGCAGCAGGGTCTTGGTGGGGATGCATCCCCGGTTCAGACAGGTTCCGCCCAGTTCGCCCTCCTCTACCAGCGCGGTCTTCAAACCGTTCTGGCTCAGGCGGATGGCGCACTCATAGCCGCCGGGTCCTCCGCCCACGACGACAGCGTCAAATTTCTGCATAAACGGCCCTCCTTAAATCAGCAGCACGGGATTTTGCAGGTAGTTCTTCAGCTTCTGCAGGAACCTGGCGGCCTCGGCGCCGTCGATGATGCGGTGATCATAGCTCAGGCACAGGGCGCACATGGACTTGATGACGATCTCGTCCTCGCCCTCATTACTGGTGACCACCACAGGGGTTTTGGCGATCTTGCCTACAGCCAGGATGGCGGACTCCGGGGGATTGATGATGGCCACGAAGTCATCCAGATCGAACATGCCCAGTGAGGACACGGTGAAGGTGCCGCCGTGGTAGTCGGCATCGGTCAGCCTGCCGTCCCGGGCCTTCTCAATCAGCTCGGCGGATTTCTCGGCGATGCCGGTGAGACCGATGATGTCGGCGTCCTTGATGACGGGCACGATCAGGCCGCCGGGAACGGACACGGCGGTGCCCACATTCACATAGTCGTGATAGACGATACTGTTTCCGTCCACGGAGGCGTTGACGATGGGCATGTCGGCCAAAGCCTTGGCGCAGGCCCGGACAATGATGTCGTTATAGGAGACCTTGATACCCAGGGCCTTGTACTGGCTCCGCAGAGAAATGGCGGCGGTCATGTCCACCACCATGCGGTGGCTGGTCTGGGCGTTGGTGGATTTGCTGGCCAGCATGTTGCGGGAGATGGCCTTGCGCATGCCGCTCATAGGTTCCGTGTGGGCGCCCCGGGTTTGCTGGCCGGGGGCGGTGGCTGCGGGTACGGCAGGCGTGGGGGCAGGGGCCCCGGCGGCAGCGGGGGTGGAGCCGGGCAGGTCGGCGGCGGTGATCTTGCCGCCTGCGCCGGTTCCGGTGACGCCGGAGAGGTCGATACCCTGGGCTTTGGCCATGTTGGCGGCCAGGGGGGTGACGGCGGGCCTGCTGGTGATGTAAGCGTTCACATCCCGCTCAATGACCAGTCCCTCGGGGCCGGAGCCGGGGACGGCGGCAATGTCCACGCCGTTCTCCTCCGCCCGCAGGCGGGCCCGGGGAGAGGAGAAGACCCGCTCGCCGGGGGTGCGCTCCGCGGTGGGAATGGCGGCCGCGGCGGGGGCCGCTTCCGCAGGAGGGGCGGTCTCGGTGGGGGCGGCTTCGGCGGCGGGCATTTCCCCGCCCACCAGGGCGGAAATATCCTCCCCAGGAGCGCCGATGACGGCAATGGGCTGGGTGATGGGCACCACGTCTCCCTCGGAATGGATGATCTTCAGCAGGGTGCCGGACACCTCAGCGTCCATGGTGATGGTCAGCTTGTCGGTCTCCATCTCAAAAAGAGGCGCGCCGGCGGCGACCGCCTCCCCCTCTTTTTTCAGCCATTGTGTGATGGTGCCCTCCTCCATCATGAGGCCCTGCTTGGGCATGATAACAATAGAAGCCATAGTGAAAGCTCCTTTCTCTCAGCGGTACATGGCCGCCCTGCAGGCGTCTGTGATGTCCTTTACGCTGGGGATGACGGCGGCCTCCAGGCCGGGGTTGAAGGGCAGGGGGCAGGCCTTGGCGCCAATATGGACAGGGGCGGCGTCCAGATAGCGGAACGCCATCCGGCCCACCTGGGACACCACCTGGGCGCCCCAGCCGTTATTCTGGTGGGCCTCGTGAACCACCACCAGGCGGCCGGTTTTCTTCACGCTCTCCGCCACGGTGTCGTAGTCAAAGGGCACCAGGGTGCGGGGATCGATGACCTCGGCGGAGATGCCCTCTTTCGCCAGTTCGTCGGCGGCCTCCAGCGCGCGGCTGACGTACAGCAGGTTGGCGACGATGGTGACATCGGCGCCCTCCCGCTTGATGGCGGCTTTGCCGAAGGGGAGCATGAATTCAGGATCGTCAGGCACCTCGCCCTTGGTGATGTACAGTGCCTTGTGCTCGAAGAAGCAGACGGGGTTGTCGTCCCGGATAGCGGTGCGCAGCAGGCCGGCGGCCTCGGCGGGGGTGGAGGGGCAGGCCACCTTCAGGCCGGGAATGTGCATGAAGATGCTTTCCAGAGACTGGGAGTGGGTGGCGGCGTTGCCGCGGCCCGTGCCCTGCTGGCTGCGGAGCACCATGGGGATTTTGGCGTTGCCGCCGAAGACATAGCGGGTTTTGGCCATCTGATTGAAGATCTGGTCGGCGGCCACAAAAGCAAAGTCCCAATACATCAGCTCCGCGATGGGCCGCATTCCGGCGCAGGCGGCGCCCAGAGCGGCGCCCACGATGGCGGACTCGGAGATGGGCGTGTTGCGGATGCGCTCCGTGCCGAACTCCTTGTAGAGATCCCGGGTGGTGCCGAACACGCCGCCCAGCTTTTCCACATCCTCGCCCATGACGAAGACCTTTTCATCCCGCCGCATCTCCTGCTGGATGACCTGGCGGATGGCCTGTGCGTAAGATAATTTAGCCATTGTTTCGTACCCCCCTTTAACCTTCATAGAACACGTCGTCCAGAACATGGGCCGGATCGGGTTCCGGGCTGTTCAGGGCAAAGTCCACGGCCTCGGCCATCTTTTTGGCGGCGGCCGCGTCGATCTCGTCCAGCTCCTTTTTGGCGGCCAGCTTGTGCTTGAGCAGATAGGCGCGGAAAATCTTGATGGGGTCCTTCTTCTCCTTCCATTCCTCCACTTCCTCCCGGGTGCGGTAGGGCTCGGGGTCGCCGGTCCAGTGGCCCCGCCAGCGGTAGGTTTTGCACTCGATGATAGAGGGGCCCTCGCCCTTCAGCGCCCGTTCCTTGGCCCGGGCAAACGCCTCGTACACGGCCACCACGTCGTTGCCGTCCACCGTTTCGCCGGGGATGCCGTAGGCGGCGCCGCGGACGGAGATGTCCTCAACGGAGGTGGACTGCCACACGGGCACGGTCATGCCGAACTGGTTGTTCTCCACCACATAGATGCAGGGCAGCTTCCAGACGGCGGCCAGATTGATGGACTCGTGGAAGGTGCCCTGGTTGGAGGCACCGTCGCCGAAGAAGGCCACCGCCACGTTGGGCTTGTTCTGCATCTTCAGGGCCAGAGCGCCGCCGGTGGCGATGGGGATACCGCCGCCCACGATGGCGTTGGCGCCCAGATTGCCCTTGGAGAAGTCGGCGATGTGCATGGAGCCGCTGCGGCCCTTGCAGTAGCCAGTGGCCTTGCCCATCAGTTCGGCCAGGGCGCGGTCCAGTTCGGCGCCCTTGGCGATGCAGTGGCCGTGGCCCCGGTGGGTGGACGCGATCAAGTCCTCGTCCGTCAGCTGGGCGCAGACAGCGGAGGCCACAGCCTCCTCGCCGGTGTACAGATGGACGGAACCCCGCAGCTTGTTTTCTGTGAACAGTGTCCATGCGGTCTCCTCAAAGTCCCGGATCTCATTCATTTTGTTGTAGATCCAAAGACCGGCCTTTTTGTCGATCATAACTGAAATGCACCTCCGAGATAAAAATTTGGGGGCTGAAGCTTTCGTGGTATTTTTATCTTATCACCACAATTATCGATAATCAAGTATTTATAATCGGTAATTTTAAATAAACATCAGAAAAGCACTTTGTGCGGAATGTAAAAAAGGCGGGAATTCAGCAGTTTCCGATAGAAAAATAGGGTGGTTGACATCAAAATAGCCGCGCACTATAATAAATAATAAGTTTAAAGGGAGAGCGCGGCGGATGGCCGCGGGGAGGGCTGTTATGGAGAGAGACGCAGCTGCGGGAGGGCTTTCCCACCGCAAGGTGTTCCGGGAGGAGATCCGGGACGCAATCCGGGAGGCGATCTTCGCGGGCGAACTGAGTCCCGGAGACCGCATCATCGAGACCTATTGGGCAAAGGAGCTGGGGGTATCTCAGGGGCCGGTCCGGGAGGCGATCCGGGACCTGGAGTCGCTGGGGCTGGTGGAGACAGTACCCTTCAAGGGTTCCCGGGTCCGCTCCCTGACGGAGAAGGACGTGCAGGACAATTACAGCGTCCGTATCTGCCTGGAGTCCAAAAGCATCCGGGACGTGATCACAAGCCTGCCGGATGAGCAGCTGGGCGAGCTGACGGATCAACTGCGGGAGATCCTGGAGGTAATGGACAGCTGCGCAAAGCGCGGAGACCTGCGGTCGTTTACGGACAGCGACACGGCGTTCCACCGGGCCATCATTGATGCCACCGGAAACCAGGTGCTTTTGCGGCTGTGGGAGCAGTGCAATATGCGGAACTGGCTCACCGTGTCCGCCCTGACCAACGCGGACAGCCTGCAGCAGCTGCAGTCTGGGCACCAGCGCATTTATCAGGCGATCTGCGATAAGGATGTGGAGGAAGCCACATCGACGCTGGAAAATCATCTGACCGGCCTGATGGACGGATTTATCAGGGGTATACAGCTCTGAAAAAAGGAGATGTGACGATGAATCAGCAGGTCACATATTTGGAAACAGGGTCTCAGGATCCGTTTTATAATCTTGCTTTTGAGGAGTATGTTCTGGCGCACCGGCGGGAAGGGGAGTATCTGCTGCTGTGGCAGAACGACAACACCATCGTGATCGGACAGAATCAGAATGCGGAGGCGGAGATCAACCGGGCCTTTGTGGAGGAACACGGCATCCACGTCGTACGCCGCACCACAGGCGGCGGCGCCGTGTACCACGATCTGGGAAATCTGAATTATTCGTTTATCACCGGCGCAGGCGACGCGGAGCGGCTGACGATGGAGCGGTTCACGCAGCCTGTTGTGAATGCCCTGCGGGCGCTGGGACTGGAGGCGGAGGCCTCCGGCCGGAACGATATTTTGGTAGAGGGCAGAAAGGTCTCCGGCACGGCCCAGCGGCTTTTGCACGGCCGTATCCTGCACCACGGGACGCTTCTCTTTGACGCCGATCCGGGCATGGTGGCGGGAGCCCTGCGTGTGGACCCGGAGAAATTCCGGTCAAAAAGCGCGAAGTCGGTCCGCAGCCGCATTGGAAACATCCGGGATTTTCTTCATACCGATATGGATCTGCCGGCGTTCTGGACGTATTTGAAGACTGCTCTGGCTGGTGACGGCCTTGTGACCGGCGCACTGTCCGAAGAAGAGCTGCGGGCGGTGGAGGATTTGAAACGGGATAAGTATGACACCTGGGACTGGAATTTTGGACGTTCGCCCCAGTATGACATGGCGAATAAGCGGTATTGGAGCGGCGGAAGCCTGGAGATCCGGGCCGCTGTGAAGGACGGCCTGCTGACCGCCGTCACCTTTTACGGGGACTTCCTCTCCCGCCGCCCGCTGGACGAACTGACGGAGGCCCTGCAAGGATGTGCCTTCCGGCGGGAGGATGTGGACGCTGTGCTGGCGCGGTACGCTCTGCGGGACTATTTTGGTGAAATCACCCGGGATGAGGTCCTGGAAACCATGTTCCATGTCCACGGATAAAAACAGTGCGTCGAAGCGCAGGAGATTTGTCAGGAAAAAGAGAACCTGCGGAAGAGAAGCTGATAACCGCCCAGTTCGGTACAGAACCGAACTGGGCGGTTGCATTCTGTCTCGCTTTTATGCAGACGTTTTGAGACGGATTCAAATGATGCGCTGGCCACAGGGGCCGCCAAGATACAACTGCAATTGCAAATTGCGGCGCGCCTCGGCAGCATACAGAACAGCGATGACAAGGACTGCGCAGGGGCCCGGTGCAAAGAGTCCCTGATACTCCGTGTATTTCTCCTTTGCTGAATATCCGGCGTTTTATGGAAAGCAAAATTTATCTTGGCCAGAATCTACCAGAACACTGTGGCCGAGCAGGAAATCAACGCCATCAATCAGGAGCGCTCTCACCAGGCCAGCGAGCAGTTGGACATGATTTATGAGCAAACCAATTCCGCTTCCAACCTGTTTTTTCTGGACAGTGAGATCGAAAATATCCTGCGGACCGGCACCTGCTATGAGCCAGAAGTGGTGGTACTGGCAGCTGCAGGATTCACCATGGCAGACAATTCGGGCGAAAGACAGCTGTCTGGACGTCCTGCACGGCGCAAGTGATCTGATCAAGCTCTATGCAAACGCGGCTCCAACATCGGGAAGCATGTCCATTCTGAATCAGAGTGGCAATCTGATATCCATGGTAGACAACGCCAATGTTTATGAATCCGGTATCCTGGGGTGTTTGAAGGAGGGGTATTCCAACAGCTACGTGGGGGAGATCAATGGCCTGGACTATCAGATCGTTACCAATACCGTCCGTACCCCCTTGTGGCGGGTGGTTACCATTACACCTGCCCAACAGTTAAGAACGCAGTATAGCACATCCACGCTGCTGATCCCCACGTTGACAGCCCTTTTTCTGCTTGTGCTGGTAGTATTTCTGTTATGATTTCCCGCTATATCGTGAATCCTGTCAAGGAACTGACAAACAGCGTGCAGAGGATCGGCCAGTCACAGGATCTGTCTGAGCGGATAGCTATCCATTCCCAGAATGAGATCGGTGTGCTCTCTACAGAGTTTAACAACATGCTGAACCGGGTAAACAACCTGATGACGGCAATGGTGAATGAGCAGACGGCCAAGTGCAGCGCACAATTGCAATCATTGTATGCGCAGATCAACCCACACTTTATCTACAATGCGATTACCTCTATCCGCATACTGATCACGTCCGGCGTGAATAGTCGTGCAGACAGGCGCTTCACGCTTTTGCCATGCTTCTGCGAAATTCCATTTCGGACAATGAAGACCTCTGCAGCATCCAGTAAGAACGGAACCTTCTGGATAAATATATCAGTATTGTGGGCTTTTTGGGACGCCTCATAGCTGACGGTGGCTCCCTGCCAGTCCTCCGAAAAGCGGCCCCGGTAGGTGAAGCCGCTGCTGTCGTTGGAGGAGATCAGCTTGGCGTTGCCGCCGCACAGGGGAATGATCCCCTTGGGATGCTGGCTGGCGGGTCTGGCGGGCACCCCTTCGATCATGCAGAGTGCCTGGGCCTGCTGTTCCGTCCTGGCCCTGTAATAGGCGATGAACGCATCGAACAGGCTTTGATCCGTCCAGCAGGGGGCGCTCTCCTCCGTATCCAGGCCCACGACGCGCCACCGCACCAGCGCTTTCTCATCCTTTGGGCGCCCTTTTTCATTCAGCTGGAGTACGCCGCTCCGCTCCAGATCCGCCAGGATCGTCCCGCCCTTTACATAGGTCAGGATGGGCCGGAGCTTGGGGTGCCCATACGGGGAGTCCGCCCAGTCGGAAAGCTGGCCTACATACAGGGCGTGCTTTCTCTCGTCATAGGCCGCCAGATATCCCAGCTGCTCACAGAGCGGGTGGGCGCAGGGGGCGGAGGTGCGCCCGCCGGACTCCTCCGTGGCCGGGATCACGATCTTGGGCTCCGTTTTGTCCACCGCCCTGGCTTCTGTAAAATTTCCGTTCTGATCCAGCGTGATCTCGATCTGCGCGAAGGTGAGGATGTGGGAGATGGGCGCCAGAACCTCATGGCCTTCCCGGATCAAACCCACATAGCGGGCGTGGCAGTCATAGGTCTCACAGGCCCTTTGCAGCAGTCCCATTCAGTCCACCTCCCCGAATTCCCGCAGGCCGGTGAAGTTGTCCAGCGCTTCCCCGAAGGGCTTGATCTCCATCTCGCCCAGCGGCTTGTGCAGGGGGCAGTCCTCCGGCCTGGGGAAGAAAATGCGGCCCTCCCGCATCACCGGATTCCAGAAATTCGCGGTCATCCTGCCCGCCGTCTCCGGGGAGTATGCCTCGTCCGCATAGGTGAGGCCGTGGTACATCAGGCCGAAGCTCAGTTCCGGGATGCCGTCGTAATGGCCGGCCCCCTCGCCGAACACACAGGGCTCCACATAGCCCTGGCACTCCCGGGTCCCCAGAAAAATATCCCGGCGGCCGCCCTTGCGGATCATCTTTTTGGCGATCTCATGGTGCTTGTTTTCGTTGCGGTCCCCGGCCAGCTCCGGGCGGTTTTCGTTCCACTCGAAGTGGGCCCGCACCTGATAGCGGCAGTCCTTGAGATAGGTGTAGTAGGCCAGGTCGTTGCCGCCGTGGTATTTGATGGGCCGGATGCCCTTCACCTCCGTCTGGATGGGGTTCATCACCCGGACGGCGTCGATGTACCAGATGATTGTCGGCTTCCAATACACCGAGGACAGGATGCCCTTCAGCGCCTCGTAGGTCGGCACCTGATAGGTACACTTTTCTCCGCCGATGCGCAGGATGGGGTCGGAAAACAGGGCGTAGTCCCCGGTCACCTGAAATTCCACGATATTTGGATATTTCGTATTCTTCACGCTTACACCTCCCAAAATTGTTCCGCGGCTCCCCGCAGGGAAAAGCCGGTCTCCCGGTCATAAAACCCCTCTGCCAGGACCCAGATACTGTCATCGTCGTCCCGGATGGGGAAAAGGCCGCGGCTTTGCTCCAGCTGCTGCCGCTGGTATTGATACAGGGAGACCGTGTAGGGCTTGGCCCGGTCCAGGCAGCTCTGCCGGTATGTAAGGTCCCGCCTGGCACGGTCGGAGCCCAGGGCGGCGATGATCTCCCCGCCATCCCCGTATGGCACGATCACGTCTATGCTGTCCTCATCGTACACCTGAAACAGCCTGCCGGCCAGCTGAAAGGCCTGGTTCAAAAAGTATGTTCCGTACGCCTCTGCCCGGCTGTCCGCAAAATAGCCGTTGCCGGCCAGCAGCGAAAAGACGGTATAGTGCTGTCCCTTTACGGTGTAATCCTGAAAGCCGTCGGGCATTTCCTGATAGAGCCGGCGGTAATAGCAGCCGATGGCCTCGTCGGAGGACAGATCGTTCTGAAACCGCTCCGGCCGCTGCCGGTACTGCGCCAGCAGCTCTCCGGTGGCGTTTTTGCCCCGCTGGATGTCCGGCAGCCTTGCCAGGTTTTCGTTCTGACATTGCAGCAGATAGACCGGCGCAGGCTCAGCCTGTTCGCCGTTGCGGTTGCAGCGTCCGGCGGCCTGTATCACGCTGTCCATCCCCGCCGAAAGCCGGATTACCCGGGCAAAGGAAATGTCCACCCCCGCTTCGATGACCTGCGTGGACACACAGACCGTCTTTTCCCCCGCAGCCAGCGCGGCCTGAAGGGCGGCCAGCGCCGCCCGGCGGTGGGCCACGCACATGGCGGCGGACAGGTGGCAGCAGTGAAAGCCGCCCTTGGATAACTCCCGATAGAGATACGCCGCCTCGTCCTTTTTGTTGCACACGATCAGCAGGCTGTCCACGCGCTCCAAAACCTCCAGGGCAAAGGCCGGGACATCCTCCAGCCGCACATTCCCGGCGTGTTGGATCCGCGTCCTGCGGAACGCCTTCCACAACTCCCGGTCATAGGGGACCATATCCCTTGGAACAGCTGCCAGCGGGTGCGCGGCTTTTTCCAGGCAGGGCTGTGTGGCCGAGCAAAGCACCACGGTGGCTCCGCAGACCTCCGACAGAAAGTTCACCGCCAGATTGAAAAGCGTCAGCATTTTCGCGGGCACGGTCTGCACCTCGTCCAGAATGATGACGCTGTTGGAAAGGGCCTGGAACCGGCGGATGGAGGCGGTCTTGCCGCTGAACAGGGTGTTCAACAGCTGAACCAGCGTGGTGATGACGATGGGAGCGCTCCAGTCCTCCGCCAGAAGCTCCTGCGCGTCCAGCCGCTCGGGGTCCTCCTTTGTGCGGACAAGGTTGGAGTGGTGCTCCAGAATGATGCTATCGTCGCCCACATAGTCCCGGATGATCTGGGCGTTCTGCTCCAAGATCGTCAGCAGCGGTGCGGTGAAGATGATGCGGGCCTTGTTCCACTTCGCGGCGTGGGCCAGGGCATAGCGCAGAGAACTCAGGGTCTTGCCCGCGCCTGTTGGCACGTTCAGGCGGTAAACGCCGCCCGGCTGTTCCGCAAAAGCCCGGCATCGGTTTGAGATCCGCTGCCGGGCTTTCTGGATGTCCGTCTCAGACGGAAAACGGCGGAGTTTTTGTTCCATGTGCTGAAGGCGGGCCTCCCAAATCGGGCCCCTGCCCTCCGGAAGTGCGGGGCGGACAAGCCCATTCATAAATTCCGCAGTGTCCCGGCGGTCCCCCTGGATTACTGCCGACAGCAGCAGCCGCGCCGTGAGCCCGATGTAAAAGGGGAGTTCCTGCCCGGCGAGTGCGGCGTCTTGACACAGCCGGTCCTGGATTTTTTCAAAAACCTCCGTCAACTCCCGGCAGGAGGCCTGAAACAGCCGGTCGATCTCGTCCCGGCCGGCGCAGCTGCGCAGATAGTTTTGGACAGATTCGTGATACTCGCCGTCGTGGGACAGGCGCCTGTGCTGAAAGCCGGAAGCCCGCGTTTCACCGACACAGTCAAATAATCCGTGATGGGCGCCGACTGCGAACGCCAGAAGCTCGCATGTGATATCGCCGTAAGACGCCGGCTCCGGGCCGTGGTACTGCTCCAGCAGCAGCCGCGCCCCCGCAAAGGTATGGACCACCGTCCCGCGCTTGACGGATTCTCCGTTGGCTGCAGCCTCAATATATGCCTGAAATTGCGCTGTGGACTTGCCCAGGTCGTGCAGCAGCCCGGACAGATAGGCCGCATTGGACAAACCGATGCCGGACAGACATTCGGCGGCATAGCGTGCGGTTCCGCGGCAATGCTCTGTAACGGTTTGGATATCCTGTGTTCCGTCTGCACGGATGCATATGTGTGCCGGAAATTCCATTGTGGCCCTCCAGTTTCTGCAGTATGTGTGGTATCCCATCGTTGCGGCTTTACAGACATGATCTGGCATCGGGGCAGGGGCACCGCCTGGACAGGCACTTATGTCTGAGGCGGTTGATTTCAACAATCAAATGCATGGAAAAACTTATAAATAATAGTAATATTTTTCCTTGCGTTTGTCAAACGGATCATCCAATTATGCTGGAACCGCCAGGCAATCAATGTGCGGCCTGATTTTGCGGCATGGCACAGGGGCTGACAAGAGGTCGCCCTGTCCGGAAAATGAAAAATTTTTTGGCGGGCAAATCAGGCGCAAAGCCCTGAAACTATCCAAATGTTTCCGCAAGGTACCCGCCCGGTTGTTGAACCGTCCCGGTTGTAAAGACAGTACAAAAAGATACCAATGCAGGCTTATGAGCAAAAACTGGAGCAGCGCCGCTCACGCTGCGCCACTCCGCTTAAAACCGAATATTTTCCTGCCCCGGAGTTTTATACTGTCCGCACAAATCGGTTCAGTTGTCCTGCACAGGGGGGCTTTTGTTTGCTGCCTATTTTACTGGAGCAAGTTCATTGACGGCTGATTTTTAATATTTCTCAAACAAAATTCAAACAATGCGGAAATGTTGCGGTACTATTCTCTCATCATCAAGGGAACCCAAACCTATCAAGAAATGGAGCGTTATGAGAATGGCAAAATCAAAGCTGGTAAAGGCGAATGAGAAGATCGCGGAAGGCGTGACGGCAGGCTACAAGAAGATCGAAGAAAGTGTCGTGGACGGCTACAGGAAGATCGAGGAGGGAGCCGTGGAGGGCTTCGGGAAAATCACGGACCGGTTCGTGGAGGGCTTTCTCACGCGGGACGGGGAATCCGTGGAAGATGCGAAGGCCAGGCTGCGTGAACAGCAGAGGAAAGAAAAGTAAAATAGAAATATAAGGAGCAGTCAATATGAAAAAGAGCAATTTTGTGGCTTTGATCCTGGGCACCATCGGCATCGTCTTCTTCGCGCTGGGCATGTGCATGTGCATGCTCCCCGAGTGGGGTATGTTCCGGCAGGGCGTCGTCTGCGGCGTCATCGGCCTGGCGGTCCTGCTGATCACCCTGCTCATCTGGCGCAGGATGGAGGGCAAGGCTCCCATCAGGATCAGCGCCAGGACCCTGGGTTCTATTGCGGTGGGTGTGCTGGGCGCGCTGCTGCTGGGCGTCGGCATGTGCCTGACGATGGTGTTTGGCAAGATGGTCCTGGGCGTGGTCATCGGCCTGGCGGGCATCGTGGTGCTGCTGATGCTGATCCCGCTGACCCGCGGTATCCATTGAGCGGGCGGCGCGGGCAGGCCGCCGGAGCCGTTCCGTGATGCGGGGAAGATCGGGAGCTGCGGGGGAGCTTCCTGTATGCGGCCTTTATGCCCGGTCCGCCTCTGCATCCGCCTTGGCCGCAATGCCGACGGAAAAACCGTTGACCTCCACCCCTTCATCTGCGGGGATCAGGAGATACCTTCGGCCGTTGATTATCCGCGTCTCCACCAGATAGCTGTGTTCGGGAGCGACAGAGACGGTGACCTCGGATGTCTTTACCTCAAAACGCTTGCCGTCAATGAGGTTGACGGGATTGAGCGCGGCGCCGGCGCCGAACTGCTCCCCGCACTTTTCCTGGAATGCGGCGACCTGCTCCTCGGCAACGCCGCAGTTTTGCAGGATGCGGCCCACCTCCTGAGCGGTCACAGCCGGCGGATCCGGGCATCTGCTCTCCTTATGTTCCTCGATTCTGGCCTGCAGCTGCTCGTGTACGGCCTGGACGATCTCCATGCTGCAGGCAGATTCCAGCGCGCCGCTCAGGGCTGTCCGGAACGCCTCCTTCTGCTCCGCGGCCGACATGGGAGCCTCCGTATGGAACACCGCGTCAATGAACTCCTGGTGGATCTGATCGGCGCTGCGGGAGTAGAACAGGGCGTTGTAGATATTCGCGGCCCGGTCGTCAAAGGCCGGGAACAGAAAGCCCAGTTCCGGAGCCGACACGATCTGGCCGGCCACGCAGCTGTGGAACTCGTTGTCTCCGGGGAAATAGCCAAGCTCCGCCTTGCCGTCCCTGACCGGGCAGACACAGCAGAGGATGTAGGAAAAGACCTCGTCGGAGGCATCCGGCTGGAGTTCGCCATCCTTTCCCCGGTGGGGCACATCATAGGCATCGTGGGCCAGCAGGAGCAGATAGTTGCTGTCTCCCATATCCAGGGTGTCGATGACCTTTCTGTAAAAGGTCTGGCGAGCCGCGTTGTCCTTCAAACCGGAGCTGCGCAGCGCAGACAGCAGGCGGTGCTCCTCGCTGTCCGCCACCTGCCGTGTGGAGAAGACGATGTCGATCAGGTTGCGGCCCAGCGTGCCGGAGAGCGCCTTTTTCAGCAGGCTCAAATACTTCTCCGCGTCTTCCTGCGGCATCATGCCGAGAGATTCGTCCAGATCGGATATGATCTCCCTGCTGCTGTTGACGTAGCAGCCGTAAATGCGGCTGACCGCGCTCCTCTCCGGGCGGAACCGGCGGCGCAGCTCACTGACTTCTTTTTGGTTCATATGATACCTCGCTTTTCTTGGATAGGCCGCCCGGCAGCGGTCTGGACGCAGGCCGTCCGGCCCCGCCAAAGCAGCGACGCACTTTATTGTAATAGACGCCGGGTCAAAATGCAATCGTTTCCGCATGCCGTTTCCCCGGGTCTGCTTTTCTGATAAAGCTTTTCCGGGTATCCCCTTGGGGAGCTGGATAGTCGACGACTGAAGCCTGGTTAGATTGAACATTTTGCCGAGACCGCACAGACCCCATACTTCCGGCGAATGCTGCCCAACTGCCGCAGTATATTGAAGATTTTTCCAAACGACCTCCGATGACAGCTGCATCGCCAACGCAGCCATTCACTGCCGCGCCGTGATACGCAAGGCGCTTTGGGCAGCGGGGGGAAGAGGAATCATCGGCAAGCGACCTGCCTGAGAACAAAAAGGGCCTGCAATGAAACATTGCGGGCCCCGATGTACCAAGGCGGTAAAAATACTATATTTTGCCGCCTCGTTCCCCCAACCGCGAACCCAGCGGAGCGGATCGCGGTTGGAAGCGAAGAACTTCCCATCAGAGTGCAGTTTTTGGCAAAGCCGGAAACAAAACGGTAATGGGAAGTTCTGAGTTGGCGGAAGTGATAGGTTTCAAACCAGAATATCATTCCCAGACTACAACTGTAATTTCATGATATTCTTCCTCTGCTTCGTGAAATACCGCAACGATATCATTCACGCGCTGTTGCAGATCTGCCTTTTTCGTTGCGGCCTTGATTGTAATATTGGCTGGTGTGTACATCATTCCGGTCACAGCGTTCCATAATGCGTCCGAATTTTCCCCGCACCATTCAGGCAATTCCAGTTCTTTTAAAATAAACAAATAAAAAAGTTGACAGATTTCTTGCCGAAATCTGTCAACTTATCTTGGCGGAGACGGTGGGATTCGAACCCACGTGCCCTTGCGGACAACTTGATTTCGAGTCAAGCTCGTTACGACCACTTCGATACGTCTCCGTGCAAAATATGCGCTTTATTCAGTTTTGAAGCATGATTGCGGACCGGCTCCGCTGCAAATGAGCTTCCAACGGACATTATGCCACACTTTTCTCTGCGTTGCAAGAGCAAACCGCCGCCTCCCGGCATAAAATACGCCGGGAGGGGATGGCATGACGACAGTCTATATCTGGGGCGGCCCGGAGCGGTACAAAAATTACCGGCGGGCCGTGGAAGCCGCCGGCGGGCGGGTACGCTTCGGCGGCAGCGCCGCGGGGTGCGGCGCCCTGCTGCTGCCCGGCGGCGGAGACATGGAGCCTTGGCGCTACGGGCAGGCCAACACGGGTTCCCGGGGCCTGGAACCGGCGCGGGACAGGGCGGAGCTGCTGCTTCTGGAGCGCTTCACAGCCGCGAAAAAGCCGGTGTTGGGCATCTGCCGGGGGCTTCAGACCATCAACGTGTTCTTCGGCGGCACATTGGTTCAGGACCTGCCGGGCCACAGCGCTGTGGGCGGCATCGACCGGCTTCACAGTGTCAGAACCGCGCCCTCGCCGCTGCGGGAGCTCTATGGAGAGCGGTGTGTGGTGAACAGCGCCCATCACCAGGCGGCGGACCGTCTGGGCAGCGGCCTGCGGGCGGTCCAGTGGGCGCCGGACGGCACGGTGGAGGCGCTGTGCCACCAGTCCCTGCCGGTCTGGGGCGTGCAGTGGCATCCGGAGCGGATCGGTGATGTCCTGGACGGCGGCAGGCTGTTCCGGGCGTTTCTGTCCCTCTGCCGGACATAAAATTTTTTGCAAAATTCGAAAAGAATCCCAGCATACTGCTTGACAGGGGCGGCGTTTCGTGCTATCATATCCAAGCTGACGATTTCCCCGGAGGGCATACGCAGGTGTAGCACAATGGTCAGGGCACCAGCCTTCCAAGCTGGGGATGCGAGTTCGATTCTCGTCACCTGCTCCA
>JAUNGH010000282.1 GCA_030524605.1 Oscillospiraceae bacterium
CAGCTTCTCGTCGATTTCCAAGGGATCGTCCTCCGTCTTTTGTGTCTGGTATCCTTGAGAAAGGCCGGGATGTCCTCCCGGCCGGATTTTTATACGCTTTCTCCGAATGTGTCCGGATGCTCCGGGTCAAACTGCTCATTGGCCCACATGACGGTCACAAGGTTTTCCGTTTCGGACAGGTTGGTGATGCTGTGGGTATACCCCGGCAGCATATGGACCGCTTCGATCCTGTCGCCGGACACCTCGAACTCCATCACCTCGTCTGTGCCCAGCTTTCGCTCCCGGATCAGGCCATGGCCGGCGACCACGATGAAGAACTCCCACTTGCTGTTGTGCCAGTGCTGGCCCTTTGTGACGCCCGGCCTGCTGACATTGACGGAGAACTGCCCGCACTTCTCCGTCCTCAAAAGCTCTGTAAAGCTGCCCCGGCCATCCACGTTCATTTTGAGGGGAAACGCCGCTTTTTCCTTGGGCAAATAGGAAAGATACATGGAATACAGCTTCTTTTCAAAGCTCCCCGGCGGGATCTCCGGCATCACCAGCGTCCGGGGCTGGTCGTGGAAGGCGCGCAGCAGCTCCACGATGCGGCCCAGAGTGGCCTTGTGGGTCACCGGGGCGGCGCAGTAGCGCCCATCGGCCCGCAGGACCGTCTCTACGCCGTCAAATTCGCAGCGGTGCTCCTTTCCCTCCAGCGCGTCGAACAGCTCCTCCAGCAGATCGTCAATGAACAGCAGCTCCAGCTCCACGCCGGGATCGCTCACGGTGATGGGCAGGTCGTTTGCGATATTGTGGCAGAACGTCCCCACGGCGGAGTTGTAATTGGGCCGCACCCATTTGCCCGCAAGATTCGGAAAGCGGTAGACAAGCACTTTCGCCCCGGTCTCGTCCGCATAGTCAAAGAACAGCTCCTCCCCCGCCCGTTTGGAAAGACCGTACTCCGAGGTGCCAAACCGCCCCTCCAGCGTGGCCTGGATGGAGGACGCCAGCATAACAGGGCAGGTGTTGCCGTGCCTTTTCAGCGTGCCCAGCAGTGTGGAGGCAAAGCCGAAGTTGCCCCGCCGGAACTCCTCCGGGTCCTTCGGCCTGTTCACACCGGCCAGGTTGAACACAAAGTCCGCCCCGGCGCAGTACTCGTCCAGCTGCTCCGGCGTGGATGTGATATCATATTCATAGATTTCCTGAATATGGATATTGGGCCGGGTCCGGTTCTTTCCGTCCCGGATGGCCTTCAGGTTCTCCACCAGGTTCCTTCCAACAAAGCCATTGGCTCCGGTCACCAGTATATTCATCCCTACACTCCCGATCAGAATTTCCGCCACACCATTCGGTTGACAACGCCTGTATAGGACTGGATAAGCTTCACAACCTTGTCGGAGACATTCTCGTCCCCATAGTCCGGCACCGGGACGCCGTTGTGCCCGTTCCGGACCATCTCAACGGCGGTGTCCACCGCCTGCAGCAGGCCCGTCTCGTCGATGCCCGCCAGGATGAAGCAGCCCTTGTCCAGCGCCTCCGGCCGCTCCGTGGAGGTGCGGATGCACACCGCCGGGAAGGGCCTGCCGATACCGGTGAAAAAGCTGCTCTCCTCCGGCAGCGTCCCGCTGTCGGACACCACCACAAAGGCATTCACCTGCAAACAGTTGTAGTCGTGAAAGCCCAGGGGCTCATGCCGGATGACGCGTCTGTCCAGCCGGAAGCCGGATTCCTCCAGCCGCTTCCGGCTGCGGGGGTGGCAGGAGTACAAGATTGGTATATTGTATTTTTCCGCCATTTTATTGACAGCCGCGAAGAGACTGACAAAGTTTTTCTCCGTGTCGATGTTCTCCTCCCGGTGGGCGGAGAGCAGGATGTACCGCCCCTTCTCCAGCCCCAGCTTCTCATGGATGGCGCTGGCCTCGATCCCGGCAAGGCTGCCCCGCAGCACCTCCGCCATAGGGGAGCCGGTGACGAAGGTCCGCTCCTTCGGCAGGCCGCAGTCGGCAAGATACCGGCGGGCATGCTCGGAATAGGCCATGTTGACGTCGCTGATGATGTCCACGATCCGGCGGTTGGTCTCCTCCGGCAGGCATTCGTCCTTGCAGCGGTTGCCGGCCTCCATGTGGAAGATGGGGATGTG
>JAUNGH010000283.1 GCA_030524605.1 Oscillospiraceae bacterium
GCTGTTCCACCCGGTGTCTGCCGTGGCGATATAGGGCATGAAAACGGCGTCGCTGCCCACTTTCAAATGCTCCAAATCCCCAGAGACGGAGGTGCTCATGCGGCCCGCCGCGCCGGGATACAGGACATTGTAGATATCTCCCGCAGCCAGCCCGCCCCGGACGCAGCCGGTGACTTCCACCGACGCAACGGTATAATCCATGGCCGTGCCGCCTGCCGTCACCTCAAAATACCGCAGGTTCAAAACCGTCCCCCGGAAGATCACCGTGTCCCGTGCAAGAATTTCCTCCGGTTCCAGCCAGGCCAGGCAGGCCGATGAATCGGCCTGCCGATTCCCGTCTCCCGGCCCGTAAAATTCTCCAATTTCCGCGCCCACGGAATAGATGGGCCGGGCCGGCGCGTCCTCCGGCGCGGAGTAGTAGCTGCCGTCCAGGCTGCTGTCCTCAGCAATACCGGCGTCCGCCTGCCCGCCGCCATGCTCCGCCGCCGGCCGCAGCCGGTCCAGGGCAAAGCCGGCCGTCAGCACCACCGCAAGGCACGCCGCCAGGGCCGCGTACCGCCGCCAGGGTCTCCCCTGCCTCTTCTCCGCCTCCGTGACCTGGCCCGCCCGGACCTCGCCCACGGCGCGGAACAGTTCTTCTCTTGTCATAAGTCATACCCCTCCCGTATCAGGTATTCCCGCAGCCCTTTCCGGGTGCGGTGGAGCAGGGATCGTACCTTTGCCTGGGTGAAGCCCGTCCCCGCCGCGATCTCCGCCATGCTCTCACAGTGCCAGTACCGCCGAAGAAACACCCGCCGTGCCGCCGGGGACACCCTGTCCAGATAGGCGGAGATGCTCTCCCCCAGGCGGCGGAAGTCGAAGTCCTCCCCCGCCGGGTCGCCGCCCACGCACTCCGACAGCTCCTCCAGCACCGCCTCAAAGCCGCCGTGCCGCCGCTGGGCGGTGTTGTAGCTGTGGCGGTCCAGGGCCGTGTTCCGGGCGATACGGCCCAGAAACACCTGCAAACAGGCGGGCCGCTGGGGCGGCATGGCGTCCCAGGTCCCCAGCCAGGTGTCGCTGAGACACTCCTCCACGTCCCGCCCGTCCCCCAGCACCCGCCGGATGATGGCGCCGCAGTAGGCCCCGTATTTCGCCGCCGTGGCCCGGATGGCCTCCTCCGACCGCGCCCAGTACAGGGCGATGATATCCTTGTCCTCCATGCCGTCACTTCCTTTTGAAAGCTGCTTTCACCTGTTTAGTCGGCAACCCGGCCCGGTTTGTCGCAGGATTTTCGAAAAAATTTCAGGGCCGGGTGAGGAAATTCCCCATCCGGCTCCGTCTTTTCTTTATAGAACCTCGTCCAGAGAGTACCTGCGCACCGCCCCCGGCACGTCCCGGCTCCGGGTGGCCACTCCCGCCGCGTAGCCGGGGAAGGTGTCCAGCGGATAATAAAATTCCCCGCTCTCCAGGGGCGTCTCCTGCCGCAGCATGGTCCCGATCCCCGCGCCGCCGCGCTTGACCCGGGCCTCCCGCCGGACCCAGCTTTGGAAAAATACCTCCCCGTCCGTCACGCCAGCCAGCCTGCGCGCCGCCCGGCGGCTGACCGGGCGGATCTTCTCAATATCCACCCCCAGCGGCTGGTCCGAAAGGCCCACCAGCACCGCGCCGGAGGTGTGGCTGAGGTTGAAGTGGACCTCCGGATGCTCCGGAAAGCAGGGCTTCCCCCGGGGAGACAGGCGGATCTCCGGCAGCTCCCGCCAGTGGTACTGTTCCCGCAGCGCCAGGCGTAGAATCAGATAGGCGCACAGCGGCTCCCGCCGCTTCTCCGGCTGCTTCAGGCGCAAAATACGCTCCCGCCGCTCAGGAGGGAGCATGTCCAGCATCAGGCCGGTCTCCCGCTCCGTCAGCGGGCGCTCCAGCCGGGCCGCCCACAGCTCGATGGGCATCTCCGCTCCCTCCTTTCCATAGGTAGTTTTATTGTAGCGGCTCCCCGGAGCGCTGTAAAGAGGCTCACCCGCCAAACTTTTTTTAAAATGTAGGATTACAATAGAAATTGGACAAGAGGATAAAAAAGGATGAAGGATA
>JAUNGH010000284.1 GCA_030524605.1 Oscillospiraceae bacterium
CCCTGACGCTTGCGGTAACCCTTCTTGGCGTTGTACTTGAAGATGCGGATCTTCTTGCCCTTGCCGTTCTTGACGATGGTAGCCTCCACGGAAGCGCCCTCCACCACGGGGGTGCCGAAGGTGGCCTTGTCGCCGTCGATGATGGCCAGGACCTGGTCGAACTTGACGGTGTAGCCGGCTTCCTGATCCAGCTTCTCGATGTAGACCACGTCGCCCTCAGCGACCTTGTACTGCTTGCCGCCGGTCACGATGATTGCGTTCATTACTTGATTCAACTCCTTCATTTACGGGCTCGCTGTCGGGGGCGGCGCACAGGGCGCACTTTGAGACCCATTCAAAGCGGCTTATCAAGTATATCAGCGGAAATCCAAAATGTCAACGATTTTTCGGAAGAAAGTTACAGAAAAATCGCGCTTTTCAGGAAAACGGGCTGAGATGCGGAAGACGTTCCGTGGTTATGCGGGTCAGGCCGGTGACAGTGACGGTAACAGCGGAGGCGGCGTCCCGCCCATCCGGCGGGCCGGAGTCGTGATATGCATCCCCCGGGTAGACATAAAATCCGAAAGAGTTGCCGTCAGCCTCCAGAGAGGTGAGAAGGCAGTGATAGCTGGGCGGCAGCAGGGCGCCGCCGGCGGTGGTGCGCATGGAGGCGGAGCGTTCCAGCGTGTAACCCATCTTGTCAAAGTGCTGGTCATAGCAGCCGGAGACCAGCTGCCCGCCGGAGGGTGTGCAGACGCCCTCCGCCCGGAAGATCAGTTTATACCCGCCCACATATTCGGTTGGTTCCAGCCGTTCCACGGTGATCCGGCAGCCGCTGCCGTCCTCGTACAGGGCCTTGCCAACATTGCTCTCCAGGGCGGTCAGATCCAGCTCCAGGCTGTACGCTTCGGGAAGCTCCTCCATGGCCACAAAGTAGTTCTGGTTGTAAAATTGATACCGCAGGCCGTAGCGCCAGGTGCCGATAAAGCCATAATTGTGCAGTATTATATAAATAACAGCCAATATAATGGCGAGACTGGCGCCGATCACCGCCCATCTGCGCTTCACCCGCCGCAGGTCCGGGGCCTGGGGGACGCCGTAGATGACCTCGGTTACGTCGGCCTCCAGCGCGGCGGCAATGCGCTCCAGCGTCTCCACATCCGGCAGGGCCTTGCCCGTCTCCCAGGCCGACACCGCCTGCCGGGTGACGAACAGGCGCTCCGCCAGCGCCTCCTGAGTCAGTCCCCGGGCGGCCCGCAGCCGCTTGATGTGTGTTCCGACAGATGCCATGGGCATCGCTCCCTTATAATTTGATGGCCCCAGCCTATCACAGGCCGGGGCCATTTGTCACGCAAATATCCTTTGCGCCGTCGTTAATAGGCCAGCTTTTCCACTGTCCAATCCGCGATCAGACCGGCGTAGAACCTGCAGGCCGCTTTACCCGTCTCCACATCAAGATTGACATAATTTCCGCACTCGGCGGGGCTCTTGCCGGGCATCCCGCCCTCAAATTCCGACGCTGCGGCAAAGACCTGCTTCAGCAGCTCAACGGCACCCTCCAGGGACAGCCGCCGCCCGTCGAACAGGAAGTAAAACCCGGTCTGGCACCCCATGGGGCCGAAGTAGATGACGGCGTCCTTACAGCCGGAGTTCCGCAGCAGCGTGGCGATCAGGTGCTCCACGGAGTGCATTTCACTGTTGCTCAACAGGTCCCCGGTGTTGGGCTTCTTGAACCGCAGGTCCAGGGTCACGATGTCCCCGTCCCGGCGGGAGAGGTACAGCCCCGGAACCAGCTTGTTGTGGTCCACGGTGAAGCTGGCGATCCGTTCCATGTTACGCCTCCTCCTTTTGCAGTTCCAGGGCCAGGGGCAGCAGGACGCTGCCCAGGTTCTCCAGCGCCTGGCCAAAGTCAAAGTACTCCTCCGCGTTGTTCTCACGGAACAGATGGTCGGACACGGATTTCAGCGCCGCGAACCTGACGCCGTTCCGCAGGCACACCTGGGCGATGGCGCAGCCCTCCATCTCCACCAGCAGGGGGGAGAAGGTGTCCCGGATCCACTCGGCCCGGGGGCACTTGACGGC
>JAUNGH010000030.1 GCA_030524605.1 Oscillospiraceae bacterium
TTTTGGAAGTCTGCTGTGTGTTTTGCTGCTGGCGGGGTGCGCTGCCGGAGGAAGCGGCGGAGGAGCGCCCCAGGCGGAAAATGCCGCAGAGCCGGCGCCTGCGGAGACGGAGGCGCAGAAGCCGGGCGCGGGCCTTTTTATGGAGATGGAACACGCCTGCTACGACGCGTCCATGGACCGCTATACCTATTTTATAAAAAACGGTACGGACGAAGATGTGGAGTTTGGGTCGGTGTACAGTCTCCAGCGGCGGACGGACGGCGGCTGGAGGGATGTCACCATTGGCGTGCCGGGTGATTTTACCGCCATCGGCTATGAGCTGCAGCCCGGCGGGGTTATGGCACTGACGTGCAGCTACAGCACCCTGCTGAAAACGCCGGGCGCCTACCGCCTGGTGAAAGAGGTGGGCGGCGAGACGCTGTACGCCGAATTTGAGATCGGCGACAGCCCCTATACCGCCGAAACGCCCTACGGCTTCGGCCCGCTGGAGGAGCTGCCGGAGGACTACGGCGGGGCCTCTGCATCGGATACCGACGTGGTGTTCACCGGGGACGGCGTGAAAAACGACGGCCTGGCGGAGGAATTCCTGTACAAGGTCTTCCTGGGCGTCCCCTGCCAGCTGCGCACCGTCCAGGACTACGGCGAGGGCCTGCCCATGGTCATCGACGTGATCTTTGAGAACGACAGCTTCCTCTGGCGGATGTGGAGCGATGGGAAGATATACGAGAAGCGGTACGCCTATATCGTCACCGACGGCGGGGACCTGTACCTCTCCAACGGCGCGGACTGGGAGAACACAGCCGGCCGGGACAGCGAAAAGGCGTTCCTGCTCCCAGAGGGAACAGCGGCCTGGCTGGTCCCAGCCGTGGAGGACATGACGGCAGACCGGCTGGCAGGGAACACCGCCCGTTACCGCGTCTGGTCGGCAGACGGCGTGTGGAGAGCCACACTGACGGAGACGCCCACGGAGTTTGGCGTGGACTGGCAAAAGCCCGGCCAGGGCTGCGGCGGCAGCATGTACGATCTCCAGGACTGGGACGGCCTGGAGACCGCCATCCTGGGCCTGGAGTGGCAGGAGGACGGCAGACTGCGCCTGACCTGCGGGACGGCGGACGGCGGAAAATCCGCGCTGTTCTTCGCCCCGGAGGCAAAGCGGCTGACAAGCAAATGAATGCGGCGGGAGGGCGGACGGCCCTCCCGCATACTTTGCGGGGAATCACAGGAAAATAAACGGGAATTGACAAATACACGGCCTGTCTGGTATGCTGGGTTGAAACGGAAAGACAAAGGGAAGGGATTTGTTCTATGCTCGCAGACATCATCGGAACACTGAACGACTGGCTCTATACCTATATTCTGGTGCTCCTGCTGCTGGCGGCGGGGCTGTATTTCACCATCCGCACCCGGTTCGTCCAGGTGCGGATGTTCCGGGAGAGCTTCCGCGTCCTGCGGGAGAAGAACAGCGGCGGCGTCTCATCCTTCCAGGCGCTGATGATCTCCACCGCCTCCCGGGTGGGCACAGGCAACATCGCCGGGGTGTCCATCGCCATCTGCCTGGGCGGCACGGGCGCGGTGTTCTGGATGTGGGTGGTGGCGCTGCTGGGAGCCGCCTCCGCCTTTGTGGAGAGCACCCTGGCCCAGATCTACAAGGTGCGGGACGGCAGCGGCGGCAGCCGGGGCGGTCCGGCGTACTATATCGAGCAGGGGCTGGGCAGCAGATCGCTGGCGTCTTTGTTCTCCGCCTGCCTGATCCTGACCTATATGGTGGGGTTCAACATGGTGGCGTCCTATAATCTGGTGGACTCCTTTTCCGGCTATTCCTTTTTCACGGGCTCGCTTTTCTCCGTCCGGCTGCCCTGTGCCGTGGGCATTATTCTGGCGGTGATGACGGCGGTGTGCATCTTCGGCGGTGGGGCGCGGCTGTCCAAAATCACCGGGATCCTGGTCCCCGTGATGGGCGGCGCCTATGTGCTGGTGGCGCTGGTGATGATCCTTCTGCATATCCGCCTGTTGCCGGGGGTGCTGGCGTCCATTTTCCAAAACGCCTTTGACTGGGAGGCCATCTTCGGCGGCTTCACCGGCTCCGCCATGATGTACGGCATCAAGCGGGGACTGTTCTCCAACGAGGCGGGCGTGGGCTCCGCCCCCAACGCGGCGGCCGCCGCAGCAGTGTCCCACCCGGTGAAGCAGGGGCTGGCCCAGGTGCTGTCCGTGTTTCTGGACACGCTGGTCATCTGCTCCGCCACGGCCTTCCTCTGTCTCTGCTCCGGCGTGGAGCCGGACGAGGCGCTGAAAGGCGTGCCCTACGTCCAGGCGGCTCTCAGCGGGACCTTCGGCAGCTTCGGAAACTGGTTCATCACCGGCGCCACGCTGCTGTTCGCCTTCACCACCATCCTGGGCAACTACTATTACTGCGAGAGCAACCTCCAGTACCTGCTGCGGCGGGACGCCCGGCGGTGGGAGCTGGCGGTGTTCCGGCTGGCGGCGGCGCTGATCGTGCTCCTCGGTGCGCAGATGGACTTCTCCCTGGTGTGGGACACGGCGGATGTGACCATGGGCCTGATGGCGCTGATCAACCTGCCGTCCATCCTGCTGTTGTCCCGGCCCGTGCTGCTGGCGTTGGAGGATTACCTCCAACAGAAGCGGGCGGGAAGGGACCCGGTGTTCCGGGCCGCGGACATCGGGCTGAAAAACAAAACCGAATTTTGGAAGTAAAAAAGGACGCGAAAGCGTCCTTTTTTCTGCACGGCGGGATGGGAAAAAATTTTTGAGGAAAACTACTTGAAATTCTATTTGATACCGTGTAATATAGTTTTACAAACCAGATTAAATGATTGTGAAAAAACTACGCGGCGTTTTCCGATTCCGCACGTTCTCTTTTCGCGGATGACAAAAGGAGGGGAGCAGTGATGCAGGCAGTGCTGACTGCAAGACAATACGCCCGGATCCGGCGGAGGGTCCAGGCCAGAAAACGGAATGAGCCGCCCCGGCTGACGGTGGCGGAGGAGGCCGTCAACGCGGTCTCCCACGGCCTGGGCGCCGCCCTGGCTCTGGCGGCGATGGTGCTGCTCCTGCTGCGGTCGGACGCGCCGCTGAAGGTTATGGCCTCCTGCTTTTATGGCATCAGCCTGTTTTTCATGATGCTGATGAGCTGCCTGTACCACGCCATGCCCACGGGCTCGGCGGCAAAGCGGGTCCTGCGGCGGTTCGATTACACCTCCATTTACCTGCTGATCGGCGGCACCTTCGCCCCGATCTTCCTGGTGTATTTGGGAAACCGGGTGGGTGTCACACTGTTCTGCGTCCAGTGGGGCGTCATCCTGTTCGGCGTGTCGCTGATCGCCGTCTTCGGCCCGGGCCGCTTCCGGCCCCTGCACTTCACCCTGTATTTCCTGATTGGATGGAGCGGGCTGATGTTCCTGCCGGACTTCTATCTCCACGCCCGGCCGCTGCTGTGGTACATCCTGGCGGGGGGCCTGGTGTACACTCTGGGGATGATCCCCTTTGCCCGGAACCGGCGGAACGACCACTGTATCTGGCATATGTTCGTCCTGGCGGCGGCCGTGCTGCACTGGGTGGGCATCTACACGCAGATTTATTAAAAGCGGAAAAAACAGCCGGAAGCACATGCTTCCGGCTGTTTCAACAGGAAAAGGACCAGGAAAAACCTGCGGTTTTTCCGTTTTTTTCGCCAAGGGCGAAAGAAGATGTTTCAATCATTTTCGGCAGGACATGTGCCTGCCGAAAATTCCCCTGCCCAGATGCCTCGGGCGGCGTCCACCAGTGGCCGATGTCACTGGTGAAGGGGAATAGCGGGGGCAGACCGCAGGTCTGCCGGAGCGTAAAGGGGGGACGAAGCCCCCTCTTTATTTCGTCCCGAAAATGCGGTCTCCCGCGTCGCCCAGGCCGGGGACGATATAGCCGTGTTCGTTCAGGTGGTCGTCCACGGCGCCGCAGAAGATGTCCACGTCGGGATGGGCCTTCTGGATGCAGGCGATGCCCTCGGGGGCGGCAACCAGGACCATCAGCTTGATGTGCTGGCAGCCCCGCTTCTTCATCTCGGAGATGGCGGCCTCGGCGCTGCCGCCGGTGGCCAGCATGGGATCCACGATCAGGATGTCCCGCTCGGCCACGTCCTTGGGCATCTTGCAGAAGTAGACATGGGGCTCCAGGGTCTCCTCGTCCCGGAACATGCCGATGTGGCCCACCCGGGCGCTGGGGACCATCCGCAGTACACCGTCCACCAGGCCCAGGCCCGCCCGGAGGATGGGTACCACCGCGAACTTCTTGCCCTTCAGGGTGGGGGCGTCCATTTTGCACAGGGGGGTCTCGATCTCCTTGGTGGTTATCGGCAGGTCCCGGGTGGCCTCGTAGGTGATCAGCATGCCGATCTCGGAGACCAGCTCCCGGAAGTCCTTGACGCTGGTGTTCTTATCGCGCATAATGGTCAGCTTATGGGCTACCAGGGGGTGGTCCATCACATGTACTTTACCGCTCATGATCGTCTTCTCCTTTAAATTAAAATGAATTTCAGGTTGATTCGCGCTGCTTGAGCCGCTCCTGCAGAGACAGGGCCTGAGGAGGGCGGAGATACATGGGGGCCAGCTCCTGGGCGGAGACGAGACCGCCCGACCGGGCGGCGTCCTCCGCCTCCAGGGCTACGGAGACGGCGTTCTGCATCACCAGATGGGCCGGGGCCAGACGGCAGGGGACGCCCGCCGCCAGCAGCGCGTCCGCGCACAGGCGGGCGCCGTCGCCCACCACGGTCTTGGGGCGGGAGTCGCTTCGCAGCTCCTCCGCCAGCTCTGCAAGGCCCACGGCCCGGTCCGGCGTCAGGCGGGTGAGGGCGCCGTCCCTGGCTTCAAAGAGGGCGTTGTAGATCTGATTCCGCCGGGCGTCCATGGCGCAGATGACGAGCCCGTCGGAGAAAGACACGTTCCGGGCCATGGCGGCCAGGGCGGACACGCCCACGGCGGGCTTGTCCGCCGCGAAGGCCAGCCCCTTGGCGGCGGCCACACCGATGCGGATGCCGGTGAAGGAGCCGGGGCCGGCGGCCACGGCGATGGCGTCCATGTCCTGAACGGTCATTCCGGTGTTTTTCAAAATGCCCTCCACAATGGGCATCAGGGTGCGGCTGTGGGTCAGGCCGGTGTCCTGATAGCCGGAGGCAAGGACCCTGCCGTCCTCCGTCACGGCAGCGGAGACGGCCTTGGCCGAGGTTTCCAATGCGAGTATCTTCATGGGAGCTCCACTCCTTCAACGGTGATGGCGCGGCAGCCGTCCCCCTGGGGACAGCGGGCGATGGCGACCCAAACGGTGCCGGGGGGAAGGGCCTCCTCCACCTGCTCGCTCCACTCCACGGCGCAGACGCCGCCCCGGTCCAGATAGTCCTCCCAGCCGATGTCGAACAGGGCGTCCGCGTCCTCCAGGCGGTACATGTCAAAGTGGAACAGGGGGAGCCGCCCGCCCTCGTACTCGTTGACGATGGTGAACGTGGGGCTGGTGACCCGGCCGGTGTAGCCCAGCCCCCGGGCCAGCCCCCGGGTGAAGGCGGTCTTGCCCATGCCCAGGCCGCCCCGGTAGGCCACCACGGCTCCGGGGGAGAGGACGGCGGCCAGCCGGGCCCCCAGGGCCTCGGTCTCCGCCTCGCTGCGGGAGAGATATTCCATAAAAAGGCACCGCCTTTCCTGCTGCTGAAAAATTGCCGCAAACAGTATATCACAATTTGAACAAACTGTAAAACAAATTTGCGGCGTTTACACCACTTTCTCTTTGTGGTATACTGCATCTGTGAAATTCTGCGCGTTTTGAAATGGAGAACCCCCATGCTGAACCGATTGAAAGCCATCCTCGCGGACTTCTTCCAGCAGGCCGACCTGGTGCTGCTGGGGCTTTGCTGCGTCTCCACGCTGTACGGCATCGCGCTGATCGCCAGCGCTACCCACTATATGAAACCGGAGAGGATGATCCGCTATGTGGGCGTCCAGGGCGTGGCCATGCTGCTGGGCCTCTGTGCCTACATCTTCATGTCCATGGTGGATGTGGAGGTCCTGGTGAAAAAGTGGAAGTGGCTGGTGGTGTTCAACATCGTGTTCATCGGCCTGCTGCTGACGCCCTTCGGCGTGTCGGACAACACCGGCAACACGGCCTGGCTGAAATTCCCGGGCATCCCCTTCAGCATCGGCCCGGCGGAGGTGGTGAAGATCACCTTCACCCTGCTGCTGGCCAAGCAGCTGGAGTGGCTGCGGGAGGAGAAGCGGGACCTGCGGTCCTTCCGGTCAGCGTTCACGGTGGCGGGGCATACCCTGGCTTTGATGGGGTGGTATGTGATCGTCTCCGGGGACATGGGCAACGCCCTGACCTTCTTTTTCATCTTTTTGGGCGTCGCTTTTGTGGCGGGCTTTGCCCTGCGGTGGTTTGTCCTGCTGTTTGGGATCATCGGCACGGGGACGGTGGGCGTGGTGGTGCTGGACCATCTGGGAAAAGTCCCGGAGTCCGTTGCCTACATGGTGAATCGCTTCAAGGTTTTGTTTGACCACAGCTACGACTCTCGGGGTGTGGGCTGGCAGCAGAACCGAAGCCTGCTGGCCCTGGGGTCCGGCGGCCTGTTCGGCCAGGGGTACATGAACGGCACCCAGACCCAGAGCGGCTTTTCCCAGTCGCTGCCCTCCCGCTGGACGGACTTCATCTTCTCCGTCTGCGGAGAGGAGCTGGGGCTGGTGGGATGTCTGATGGTCATTCTGCTGCTGGCCGCCATCATCATCCGGGTGCTGCTGGTGGCGAAGAACAGCCAGACCCCCTTTCAGTGCTATGTCTGCGTGGGCGTGGCATCCATGCTGATCTACCAGACCGTTATCAATATCGGCATGTGCCTGTTCGTCATGCCAACCATCGGCATCACCCTGCCGTTTTTCAGCTATGGCGGTTCCTCGCTGCTGACGCTGTACGCCGCCATGGGGGTGGTGTCCGGCATTAAAAAGCGGTCGCCCACCATGCGGCGGTATCGGGGCGTCCTGCGGTGAGACAGCGAAAAGCAGCCGGAGTTTCCGGCTGCTTTTTTGCATAAATCCGGCGCGGTGGAAAAAACTACGCCTGTACTAAATGATACAGGAGGACTGATCCACTTGAAGACCCATCTGATCAAACGCACCGCCGTGCTGGCTCTGGCGGCGGTGCTGCTGGCGACAAACGGCGCGTCGGCGCTGTTCGGCAAAAAACAGGCGGCCACGGAGCCGGAGGAGGGCGCGCCCACCGCCCGGGCCATCGAGATCAAGACCTACCGCGGCATTCCCTACCAGGCGCAGTTCCTGGCGTCCGACAGCGAAGGGGAGGATATGACCTTTGCCGTGGTGGACCAGCCCCGGAAGGGCAGCGTGACCATTGACGGCGTCAACTTCACCTACACTCCGGACGAGGGCGTCACCGGAGGCGACAGCTTCACCTACGCCGCCACCGACAGCGCGGGCCACGTGTCCCAGCCCGCCACCGTCACCGTGACGATTGAGAAGACGAAATCCGGCGTGACCTATGCCGATACCGAGGGCAGCGCCGCTGCTGCCGCCGCCCAGGAGCTGGCGGAGACAGGGGTATTTACCGGCGCGAGGATCGGGGACCAGTACTATTTTGAGCCGGACAAGACCGTGTCCCGCAGCGAATTCCTGGCCATGGTGCTGGAGACGGCGGGCCGGGACGTCACCGCCGTCACCATGACGGGCTTCTGCGACGACGAGGCCATCCCCACCTGGGCCAAGGCCTATGCCGCCGCCGGCGTGGCGGACGGCATCGTCCAGGGCAAGGCCACGGCGGAGGGCGTGGCCTTCCGGGGCAGCGAGCCCATCACCTTCAACGAGGCCGCCACCGTCCTGGACCGGGTGCTGGACCTGGGTGACGTGGAACTGGACGTCTGGTATGCCGACCGGGAGGAGATCCCCTCCTGGGCCGCCCAGGCGGTGGGGAACATGGAGGCCGTCAGCGTGCTGTCTGCCGGCAGCTTCGGCAGTCAGACCATGGAGCAGGCAGTGACCCGGGCCGACGCGGCCCGGATGCTGTCCTCCGCCAGGACCCTGCTGGAGGGTGAGGAGACGGCCGGCGGCCTGTTCGGCTGGCTCTCCGGAACCTGATATCTGAAAACAATGAGCAAAGCAGCCGCCCATTTGGGCGGCTGCTTTGTCTACTCCACGTCCTTCAGCAGTTCCTCCACGGGAATGCCGAACAGCTTCGCCAGGGCGAACAGGTTGGAGGTGCTGGGGTCGGAGACGCCCAGCTCCCACTTGGACACGGCCTGCCGGCTGACGCCGATGGATTCGGCCACGAATTCCTGGGTCATTTTGCACCGGATGCGGTGGGCCTTCAGGGCTTCTCCCAGGGAGCGGGCCACCGCCGTTTTTTCCGACCGGACCTCCTTCGTGCGGAGATACTTCAAAAGGGCGCGGGCAATGAGAATCAGGAACGTGATCCAAAGCCCGGCGAAAAGCAGGCCGATGAGTCCTGTGATCGCGGAAAACACCATACATATTCACCTCCTCTGTGTGGATACAGCGTAACAAAAAAGCCCGGTTGCCGCCACCAACTATTGCGCAACCTCCCGTTGCGAAGCGCTTTTTTCGGGGGACAGGCGGCAGAGTTTGGCGATTTCGCCAAACCCCGCCGTTTCCGCTTGGGAGGAAGATTTTGTTTTGTCAGTTGTATTCAACCCGGGTTTGTGCTAAACTGTAACAGATTATAATAGAATCCGTATGTACATGCAAGGTGTGCAGGTGTGACAGAGAGGGACGATCGGGATGAAAATCGTTGTATTGGCAGGCGGACTGTCCACGGAGCGGGCAGTGTCCCTGGTGACGGGCTCCTCCGTGTGCCGGGCGCTGCGGGAAAACGGCCACCGGGCCATTCTGGTGGACCTGTTTTTGGGACTGGAGGAGGTCCCGGCGGATCTGGAGACGCTGTTTGACGCGCCTGACGGCCTCTGCCCGGACGCGAAGATCGAGCTCCGGGCCCCGGACCTGGAGGCCGTCCGCGCCAGCCGGAGGGATCAGAGCGACCGTCTGTTCGGCCCCAACGTGCTGGAGCTGTGCGGCGCGGCGGACATCGTGTTCCTGGGTCTCCACGGCCAGGACGGCGAGGACGGCCGGGTCCAGGCCGCCTTCGACCTGCTGGGCATCCGGTACACCGGCAGCGGGTATCTGGCCTCCGGGCTTGCCATGGACAAAGCCATGACCAAGCGGATGATGGACGCCGCAGGCATCCCAACCCCCAGGTGGCAGCTGCTGGACTACGGCCCGGCGGACGTGGACCGTCTGGCGGCGGAGCTGCCCATGCCCTGCGTCATCAAGACCACCACCGGCGGCTCCTCCCTGGGCGTGTTCCTGCCGGAGGACCGGGCGGCGCTGAAGGAGGCGCTGCTTCAGGTGCAGTCCTTCAGCGGCCGGGTGCTGGCGGAGGAGCGCATCTACGGCCGGGAGCTGACGGTGGGCGTACTGGGCGACCGGGCCCTTCCGGCGGTGGAGATCCTGCCCGCCGAAAAGGACTTTGACTACGCCGCAAAGTACCAGGCCGGCGGCGCCCGGGAGTTGTGCCCCGCCCCCATCACCGAGGCGGAGCAGCGGGCGGCGGGGGAGCTGGCCCTCAAGCTTCACCGGACCCTGGGCCTGGAGGTCTACTCCCGGACGGATTTCATTCTGGACGAGGCCGGGCGCTTCTGGTGCCTGGAGGTCAACTCCCTGCCGGGGATGACCGCCGCCAGCCTGGTGCCCAAGGAGGCCGCCGCCGTCGGCATGACCTACAATGAGCTGTGCGGAGAGATCGTGCGGCAGTCCTATTCTTTAAAGAGAAGAGGTTGATTGGATGCAGCCCATGACCGTAAGAGAGATTACAGCCGCCGTGGGCGGTGTCTGGCAGAATCCCCGGGAGGACGCGCCGCCGGTCTCCGCCGTGTGTACCGACAGCCGGAAGATCGCCCCGGGCTGCCTGTTCCTGCCCTGGGTGGGGGAGAAGTTCGACGGCCACGATTTTATCGGCGCGGCGCTGGACGCCGGGGCGGCGGGCTGCCTGTGCGCCCGGCTTCCGGAGAACCTGCGGAGCGGTAAATTCTACATCAAGGTGGCGGACACCCGGCTGGCTCTGCGGGCGCTGGCGTCCGCCTACCGGGACAAATTTGACATCCCCTTCGTCCAGATCACCGGCAGCGTGGGCAAGACGACCACCAAGGAGATGGTGGCCGCCGTGCTGGGGGCGAAGCTGCGGACGCTGAAAACGCCGGAGAACTTCAACAACGACATCGGTACGCCCCTGACGCTGCTGGGCCTTGGCCCCGAGCATCAGGCGGCGGTCATTGAGACCGGCATGAACCACTTCGGGGAGATCGAATACCTGGGCGCCATGGTGCGGCCCGACGTGGCCGTCATCTCCAACATCGGCGACGCCCATATCGAGTATCTGGGGAGCCGGGAGGGGATTCTGAAGGCAAAGTGCGAGATCCTGCGGCACCTGAAGCCGGAGGGATTGCTGGTCCTCAACGGCGACGACGCCCTGCTGGACACGGTGGACGCGCCCTTCCGCACGGTGCGCTGCGGCCAGTCCCCCCACTGCCAGGCCCGGATCACGGAGATCGCCGACCACGGCGTGGAGGGCATCACCTGCACTGTGGTCACCGCCCGGGATACGTATGCCCTGACGGTTCCGGCCCCCGGGGCCCACATGGCCTATTCCGCCTCCATCGCCGTGGCGGTGGGCGAGGAGCTGGGCCTGCGCCATGACGAGATCGTCCGGGGTGTGGCGGCCTATGAGCCCTCCGGATCCCGGATGCGGGTGGTCCGTCTGCCAAGGGGAAGGATCATTCTGGACGACTGCTACAATGCCAACCCCCAGTCCGTCACCGCGGCGCTGGAGGTGCTGGCCAAGACCGAGTGCGACCGCCGGGTGGCCGTGCTGGGCGACATGGGGGAGCTGGGGGACCTGACGGACCAGGCCCACTACAACATGGGCGCGCTGGCGGCCATGCTGGGCATTGATTTCGTGGCCGCCATCGGCGGGAAGGCCGTAAAGATTGCGGACGGCGCTTCCCAGAGCGGCGGCGACGTGCTGCATTTTTCGACCAAGGAGGAGGCCATCGGAGAGCTGCGGGAGCAGCTGGGGCCCAACACCGCCATGCTGGTGAAGGCGTCCCACGCCATGCACTTCGGCGAACTGGTGGACCAATTGCGCGAGACTTATGATTGAGATACAGGTAAGCGGCCTGGTCAAGTCCTTTGAGGTGGGGCACAACGTTTTGGACGGCCTGACCTTTCAGATCGACCAGGGCGAGCGGGTGGGATTGCTGGGCCGCAACGGTGCGGGCAAGACCACGCTCTTTAAGATACTGACCGGAGAGATCGATTACGACGAGGGCCAGGTCACCGTGGGTCAGGGCCGCCGTGTGGGGCTGATCTCCCAGATCCCGGTGTACCCTGCGGGCTATACCGTGGAGGACGTGCTGCGCTCCGCCTTCGCCCGGCTGCAAAAACTGGCGGAGGAGATGGAGCGCCTGGCCGCCCGCATGGCGGAGGGGGAGACCGACCCCGCCATTTTGAAGCGCTATGGGGCGCTGAGTGAAAAATTCGAGGTCTTCGGCGGCTACGACACCGATGTGGCGGTGAACAAGATCGCCAACGGACTGTCCATTTCCCGGGAAATGCGTTCGCAGCTGTTCGACAGCCTGTCCGGCGGCGAGAAGACTCGAGTGAACCTGGGCCGCCTGATCCTGGAGGACACGGACATCCTGTTGTTGGACGAACCCACCAACCACCTGGACCTCCACGCCACGGAGTGGCTGGAGGAGTATATCCGGAGCTTCCGGGGCACGGTGGTGGCCATCTCCCACGACCGTTATTTTCTGGACCGGGTGGTGACGCGGGTCATCGAGATCCAGGACGGCAAAGCGGAATTTTACAGCGGCAACTACAGCTTCTACGCCGTGGAAAAGGAGCGCCGCTTCCAGGAGCGGATGCGCCAGTATGAAAAGGAGCAGGCCAAGATCGAGCAGCTGGAGAAGGCGGCGGAGCAGCTGCGGCTGTGGGCCTTTCAGGGCATGGACAAGACCTATCGCCGGGCCATCTCCATGGAAAAACGCATCGAGCGGATGCGGACAACCTCCAAGCCCACGAAAGCGAAAAAGATGGACGCCCGCTTTTCCACCGCCGAGTTCCACGGCGACGAGGTGCTGGGCATCCGCAGCCTGTCCAAGTCCTACGGGGACAAGCATCTGTTCGACGGCATCAGCCTGAAGATCGAGGGGGGCGAGCGCATTGCCCTCATCGGCGACAACGGTACGGGGAAATCCACCCTCATCAAAATGATCGTGGGGGAGTTGTACCCCGACGACGGCCGCATCCGGACGGGCCCCCAGGTGCGCTTGGCCTATCTGCCCCAGATCATCCGCTTCGACCATCCGGACTGGAATTTGGTTGAAAACATGATGGCGGCGAAGAAGGGCCTCTCTGCCCAGTCCGCCCGCAACCGGCTGGCGGCCTATGACTTCCGGGGCGAGGACGTGTTCAAGCCCGTTTCCGTCCTCTCCGGCGGCGAGCAGAGCCGTCTGCGGCTGTGCATGCTGATGGACGATGAGATCAACTTCCTGATTTTGGACGAGCCTACCAACCACCTGGACATCGCGTCCCGGGAGTGGATCGAGGAAGCGGTGGAGGCATATGACGGCACGCTGCTGTTTGTCAGCCACGACCGCTACTTCATCAACCGCTTCGCCACCCGCATCTGGGAACTGGCGGGGGAGACCGTCACCGACTATCCCATGGGCTTCACCCAGTACCGCCAGGTCAAGGCCCAGGAGGAGGCGGAGCGGGTGGAGACGCCTAAAGCTGTAAAGGAAAAACCCATAACAGAGCGCCCTCAGCGGGGGAATAAAACCCAGCAGGCCGCCAGGCGCCAATTGACCATCTGCGAGCGGGACATCGCCAAGACGGAGGAGCGCCTGACGGCGCTGGACGCCGGTATGGAGGCCGCCGCCTGCGACTATGAGAAGCTCAGCGAGCTGATGAAAGAGAAAGAGACCGTCCAGGCGGAACTGGACGCCCTGTATGAGCGCTGGGAGCAGCTCAGCGAGGAAGCAGGGGAGTAAAGGGAATCATCTTTACAGAAAGGAAAGCTTGCCATGACATATCGCGGAAGGAGGCGGGCGCGCTGGGGCGAGCCGGTTCTGCTGGCTGCGGCCGTCCTGCTGGCCCTGGCGGGGCTTGTGCTTCTGGTGGACCGCCCCCTGGGGATGCGCTTTTCCGGCTTTTTGCTGGCGGCCCTGGCGGCGGCGCTGGTCCTGGGGCTGTACCTGAGCCGCTGGGCCAGGGTGGAGCGGCGGGGCTGGTGGTGTTGGCTGGCCTTCCGGGCGGCGTTGGTCCTGGTGCTGGTCCCGCTGGGGATCGTGGAGATCAATGTGATCCAGGAGGGCATGACGGGGGACCTCTCCGCCGCCCGGGCCGACGCGGTGGTCGTCCTGGGCGCGGGTGTCAACGGCACGGAGCCGTCGCTGTCCCTGCGGACAAGGCTGGACGCGGCGCTTCAATATCTGGAGGACAACCCGGACATCCCGGCGGTGCTGACCGGCGGGCAGGGCTACGGCGAGGAGATCACCGAGGCCCGGTGCATGTATGACTACCTGACGGCCCACGGTGTGGACGGCAGCCGCCTGATCCTGGAGGAGCAGGCGGCCAACACGGCGGAAAACTTCGCCTTTTCCAAGGCGCTGCTGGAGGAGCGGGGTATCGACCCCGCCGAGGCTCTGGTAGCCGTTGTGACCAACGATTTTCACATTGCCCGCTCCAAGCTGATTGCCGCCCGGCAGGGCTACGGATACGCCTTTGGCGTTCCTGCGGAGCTGCCCTGGGTTCATCTGAGCGTGAACTATTACCTGCGGGAGGCATTTGCCATGGTGAAGACCTTTTTCTTTGACTGATACGGAGGAACTATGAAAGACGTACTGTGTATGTATTACTCCCGGACGGGCCATACCAAGAAGGCCATGGAGGAAATCGCCCAGGCGCTGGACGCCGAACTGGTGGAGCTGCAGGACGGCGTGTCCCGCGGCGGCTTCGGCGGCTGGCTGCGCAGCGGCCTGGACGCCATGCGCCGCACCAGCCGGCCCATCCGGCCCTTTGAGACGGCGCGGCCGGTGAAGGAGTACCGGCTGGTCATTGTCGGCACCCCCGTCTGGGCCGGGCGGTGCAGTTCCCCGGCCCGGGATTTTTTGAAGCGGTACGGCAAGCATTTGCAGAACGCCGCCTACGTCATCACCCGGGGCAGCGAGGACAAGAACGAGGAGGTTTTCGAGCAGATGGACCTGTACGCTGCCTGCGGCCACCGGGCCGCGGTCTCCCTGCGGAGCGGCTCCGTGGGCTACGCCTTCTGGCAGGAGGAGTTTCTGCGGCAGGTGCGGGACTTTTTGGGACAGAAATAGCGCGCTTCCTTTCAAATTTTAGGGAAGGAGCGATACTTTGCTGGACAAACTAAGAGAACTGGCCCTGCGCCATGAGGATCTGGAGGCCCAGCTTGCCGACCCGGCGGTTTACAACGACGCGGGCCGCCTGCGGGCCATCAACCGGGAATTAAAGGAGCTGGGCCCCATTGTGGAGACTTGGCGCGCCTGGGAACAGGCGGAGCGGGACCGGGCGGAGGCCGAGGCGCTGCTCCACGACCCGGATTTCCGGGAGCTGGCTCAGGAGGAGCTGGCCGCCGCCAAGGAGGAGCTGGAGCGGCTCCGGCAGGAGCTGACCGTCCTGCTGCTGCCCAGGGACCCCAACGACAGCCGCAATGTCGTCATGGAACTGCGGGGCGGCGTCGGCGGCGAGGAGGGGGCACTGTTCGCGGCGGCCCTCCTGCGGATGTACACCATGTACGCCCAGAGCCGGGGCTGGAAGCTGGACGTCGTGAACCTGAACGAGACGGAGCTGGGCGGCGTGAAGGAGTGCAGCGTCGTCATCGAGGGCGAGGGCGCCTGGTCCCGGCTGAAATTCGAAAGCGGCGTCCACCGGGTGCAGCGGGTGCCGGAGACGGAGTCCGGCGGGCGCATCCATACCAGCGCCGCCACGGTGGCGGTGCTGCCGGAGGCGGACGAGGTGGACGTGGCCATCGACCCCGCCGACATTGAGATGCAGGTCTACCGGGCCAGCGGCGCGGGGGGCCAGCACGTCAACAAGACCTCCTCCGCCGTGCGGCTGATCCACAAGCCCACCGGCGTGGTGGTGGAGTGCCAGCAGGAGCGCAGCCAGTTCCAGAACCGGGACAAGGCCATGCGGCTGTTGGCCTCCCGGCTGTATGAGATGGAGCGGGAGAAGCAGACCGCCGCCACGGCGGCGGAGCGGAGGAGCCAGGTGGGCAGCGGAGACCGCAGCGAGCGCATCCGCACCTACAACTTCCCCCAGGGCCGGGTGACGGACCACCGCATCGGGCTGACGCTGTATAAGATCGACGCCGTCATGGACGGTAATTTGGACGAGCTGATCGACGCCCTGGTCACGGCAGACCAGGCGGAGAAGTTGAAAACCGGAGGAGAGCAGGCGTGAGACGACGGCTTTTGCTGGCAGGCTGCGCGCTGGCCTGGGGGCTGACGGCCCTTTCCGGCGCGGCGGAGCTGCTTTTGACCTGCCTGTGGGTGTACCACGGGCGCTATGCGGCGGACAACATCCGCGCGGCGGAGGACGCGGGAGCGGCGGGCTGGTTTGCCATGATGCTGCTGCCCCTGTTTTTGCTGGCGCTGTGGTGCGCGGCCTGGGGAACGATTTCGTATCAAAAATGCGGCGGGCGGACGCCCGGTGGAAAGAGATAGAGGCGAACGATATGCAGACGATTTATTATGACCTGCGGGACACCAAGGGACAGCAGAAGGAGATCGAGGAGAAGATCTCCGCCGCCGCCAAGATCCTGCGGGAAGGGGGCCTTGTGGCCATCCCCACGGAGACGGTCTACGGCCTGGGCGCCAACGGCCT
>JAUNGH010000031.1 GCA_030524605.1 Oscillospiraceae bacterium
GCTGACGGGCTGGGCCACGCCGATGGCGTAGGCCAGCTGCACCTGGCAGCGGCGGGCAAGGCCGGCGGCCACAATGTTCTTGGCCACCCAGCGGGCGGCGTAGGCCGCGCTGCGGTCCACCTTGGTGGGGTCCTTGCCGGAGAAGCAGCCGCCGCCGTGGGGGGCGCTGCCGCCGTATGTATCCACGATGATCTTCCGGCCCGTCAGGCCCGCGTCCGCCGCGGGACCGCCCTTGACGAAGCGGCCGGTGGGATTGACATAATACTTGGTGTTCTCGTCCAGCAGCTCCTTGGGGATGACGACCTTGGCCACCAGCTCCACCATGTCCCGGCGGATCTGCTCCAGGGTGACATCGGGGTTGTGCTGGGTGGAGATGACCACGGTGTCCACCCGGACGGGGCGGTTATCCTCATCATACTCCACGGTGACCTGGCTCTTGCCGTCGGGCCGCATGTAGGGCACCACGCCGGTCTTGCGGACCAGGGTCATCTGCTTGCACAGCTTCTGGGCCAGGGACAGGGGCAGGGGCATCAGCTCCGGCGTCTCGTCGCAGGCGTAGCCAAACATCATGCCCTGGTCACCGGCGCCCTCGCCCAGCTCGGCGTCGCCGGTCTTGCTCTCCAGGGACTTGTCCACGCCCATGGCGATGTCGGGAGACTGCTCGTCGATGGAGGTGATGACGGCGCAGGTGTCGCAGTCGAAGCCGTACTTGCCCCGGTCGTAGCCGATGTCCCGGACCACCTCCCGGGCCACATGGGCGATATCCACGTAGCAGCTGGTGGTGATCTCGCCCATGACGTGCAGCAAGCCGGTGCAGGCCGTAGTCTCGCAGGCCACGCGGCCCTGGGGGTCCTGGGCCAGGATGGCGTCCAGCACGGCGTCTGAGATCTGGTCGCAGATCTTGTCGGGATGGCCCTCGGTCACGGATTCGGATGTAAACAGATAGTGTCTTGCCATAGTCGGTTCTCCTTTGTGCTCTCCCTCTCAGGCGGCGAAAAAACCGCGCGTTTCGACAGACGAAACGCGCGGAAAAACTTTGCTCGCTCCTCATCTGTCGGTATCCGCCGGATTTGGCACCTTACAATGCAGGTTGCCGTGGTTTCACAGGGCCGGTCCCTCCGCCACTCTTGATAAGGGATGATTGAATTTTCATCCTTATGATAGCAGGTTTTCCGGGATTGTCAATACGCATTTGCCGCTTTTTGTTGGAAAAAGCCCTGTTTTTTCCATCGTTCAAAAATTGTACATGACTTTTTGGCGGCAAGCGGGTATAATGCCAGTGTTATCATATCTTGGGAGGGTCTTGTTTTGAGAAAGCTCAACGCCGCGGTGGACCGCTTTGCGTACAACCATCCCCGCTTCGGGATCCCGAATCTGATGAAGTTCATCATCGCCGGCAACGCGCTGGTCTATCTGCTGTCCGTGTTCGCGGGGTATGGGTCCGTCAGCTTCCTGGCCTTTCAGTGGAGCGCCATCCGGGCCGGCGAGCTCTGGCGGCTGGTGACGTTTATCTTCATGCCCGGCTACTACTCCACCGGCGACGTGCTGTGGCTGGCGCTGTTTTTATATTTTTACTACATGATCGGCACCACACTGGAGCGGGAGTGGGGCACGGCGAAATTCAACCTCTACTACTTCTCCGGCGTGATATTGACGCTGGTCACCGGCATCATCGTCGGTCTGGCCTTTGGAGATGCCTGGATCACCGGAACCGATTATGTCAATATGTCCATGTTCTTCGCCTTTGCCATGCTGTATCCCGATACCCAGTTCCTGATTTTCTTCTTCATCCCGGTGAAGGTCAAGTGGCTGGCGCTGATCGACGGGGCGTTCTTCGCCCTGAGCGTGCTGTCCAGCCTGTTCCGGCTGTACCTGCTGGGTGCACTGCTGCCCGTCATCGCCCTGCTGAACTTCTTCGTGTTCTTCTGGACCAACATCGCTGACGAGATCGCCTACCGCCGGGGCAGGGCCCGGCACCAGACCGCCCACCAGACCATCCAGTTCAAATCTGCCGTGCGGCAGCAGAAAAAGAAGGAGGCCCAGCAGGGCTACCGCCACAAGTGCGCCGTCTGCGGAAGGACGGACACGGACTCCCCGGACCTGGAGTTCCGCTACTGCTCCCGCTGCGCGGGGTACCACTGCTTCTGCCAGGACCACATCTTCAACCACGAGCATTTTACGGAGTGAACAGCATCAAAAAACCCCGCTTGCCAGGCGGCACCGCCCGGCAAGCGGGGTTTTTATATCTCCAGAGGGACAGGGGCGAAGGCATAGGCGCGCCTTTGGGCCTTTGCATGGTAAAGGGCCCGGTCCGCCTGTTCAAACAGGCTGTCGAAAGTCTCCCCGTCTCGGGGAAAGAGCGCCACGCCGACGCTGTTGGTGTAGGTGCAGACCGGATGCGCACATGAGACGAGGCCCTCCAGCCTGTCCAGCAGCCATTCCCGGCCCGGCAGATCCCGCACCAGAACCATGTACTCGTCCCCGCCAAAGCGGCTGACGACGTCCGACGTGCGGAAGCAGGCCGTCAGGCGGCCGGCCATGTCCTGAATGACCGCGTCCCCTGCGGCGTGGCCGTGGGTATCGTTGATGGCCTTGAAGCCGTCGATGTCGATGATCAGCAGGGCATGCCGTCCCTCCGGCACCTCCGCCAGAATTCTCCAGATGGCCGATACGGCGTATTTTTTGTTGCAGAGCCCTGTGAACGCGTCCAGCCGGACCTGCTTTTTCAGTGTGTCGGTCATCTCCCTGGCGGCGGAGATGTCCGTGATAACGCCGATCATTTTCACCGCTTCCCCGTTTTCCATGACAGGCGTCACGTCCAGCTTGCACCAGACAAAGGAGGAGCCCCCGGCCCGCATGCGGGCCTCATATGTGGCGGGTGCGCCGCTGAGGATGGAGCGGAAGGCCCGGTCAATCACCGCCCTGTCGTCCGGGTGGGCAAAGTATTGGCTGACCGCCTGCCGGTAGGCCTCCGGCGGCAGCTGGCTGAACGGGCGCACTTCCCGCAGGATCTCCCAGCGGGCTGTAGCGCGGCAGCTTGGCGTTTCGCCGTCCATCATCTCCGGCTACGAGACGGGAGAGCGCACCCCCAGCGTTGAAAACCTGCTGACTCTGGCCTTTTTGTACAAATGCAGCGTGGACCACCTTTTGGGCAAGGACGCCGAGCCTCCCCGAGTCCTGCTGGATACCGACGGGCTGAGCGCAAAGCAGGTGCAGCTTCTCACGGAGCTGATCCAGACCATGCGCGAATAAACGCGCGTCCCCCCACTTCAAATGCCATGCAGAAGCCGCCCTTTTGGGCGGCTTTTGTCTGCCGTTTCCCCGCCCCGTGCCGGAGTCCGCTCCAGACGCCGGGCCGCTCTCCCGCTTTTTTTGCTTCAGCATGTTTATCTAATCCCTTTAATCGGCGTTATCCCCAAATATCCGCCTTTTTCCTGTGCAAAATCACCTTCTTTCCTCCAGCCGCCAGGTGCGGTATACTGAAACCATATCAAGCGTAAGAACGGAGGAGCGCCCTATGGACAGCACCCTGAGCATGCAGATGGCGGAGGCCTTTGGCGAGGAGGATTTCCTGCGGAAGCTGGCGATGAACCGAAGCGACCTGAACCGCCGCTTCGGCGCCGTGGACTGGGAGCGCGTGCTTGATCCCCTGATACCGGTCAAGTCGCGGCTCTCCTGCCGGCAGGCCCTGGCGGCCTTCCGCCCCCTGCTGGACGCCATGGCCCCGGAGCCCGCCGGTGGCTGGCTGCCCTGCGCCTATCAGACCGCCGTCTCCCTGCTGTATCCCCAGGAGGGCCGGCCCTGCACCCCCGCCCAGCGGGACGGGGCGCTGTGCTTCCTGCAGTTTCTGCGCCGGCTGTTCGACGCGGAGCGGGCGGCGCTGCCCTTCGACCCCTGGCTGGACTTTGCTTTCTGCACAGAGGAGGAGCTCTCCGACAGCGGCGTGGCGGAGGAGTACCGCCAGTTCCTGCGGCGGTGGCGGGAGGAGTATGTCTACGAGCTGCTGCGGCTGGGCCGTGAGGTGACGCCCTTCCGCACCCTGGACCACATTGCCGGGGTCCACCACGTGTCCATGACCGTGGGACGGGCCTTCAAGCGGGGCGGCGGGCTCATCGACCTGGGGCTGATGTCCGGCGCCGCCGCCGGTCACGACATCGGCAAATTCGGCTGCAGGCCCGGGGAACGGGTGCCCTACCTCCACTATTTCTACACCGACCAGTGGTTCACCTGGCGGGGGCTGACCGCCATCGGCCGCATTGCCGCCAACCACTCCGTCTGGGACCTGGAGATCGAAAACCTGTCCTCGGAGTCCCTGGTGCTGGTGTACGCCGACTTCCGGGTGAAGCAGTCCCGGGGTGAGGACGGGCAGGAGATCGCCCAAATGTTCACCCTGGCGGACGCCTTCGGCGTGATCCTCAGCAAGCTGGACAATGTGGACGACGCCAAGCGCCGCCGCTACCAGTACGTCTACGCCAAACTGGCGGATTTTGAGGAATACCTCGCCTTCTTCGGCGTGGACACCACGCTGGAGACCCCGGGCGGGCCGCCCCTGCCCCGGAAGGATCCGGCCCTGATGACCTCCCGGGAGGTGGTCCACGCCCTGCGCCACACCGCCGTGGATCATAACATCCGCCTGATGCACCGCCTGGGCCACGAGCGGCTGTTCGTCGGCATTCTGGAGGCCGCCCGGGGTGAGAAGGACCCCGCCCGCATCCGGGCCTATGTGTCGATCTTCGAGGAGTACTTCACCTATTGGAGCGTCGCCCAGAAGGAGCAGACCCTGGAGTTCCTCTACGAGCTGCTGCTGTCCCCCGACGGCGACATCCGCCGCCAGGCCGCCAGTCTCATGGGGCGCATCCTGGCCGGATTCCTGTCCGGTTACAAAAAGGAGCTGCCCGCCGACACCGCCCCCAGCCCCCAGGAGGAGCGGCCCTTCGAGCTGTGGGTGGAGTACCTGGACCGGCTGATCCACCCCGACCACCGGCTGACGCCCCGGCAGACCAGCATGATCCGCTATCAGGCCAAGACCGTGGCGGACGCGCTGCTGGAGAACTGCTCCGCCGGCGATCTGCCCCGCTTCGCGGAGCTGCTGTTCCGCCACTACCGGGCGCCCAAGGCTGTGGAGCCGGACGCGGCCTTCGCCCTGCTGGACACCGTGCTGAATGTGCCGCTTGAGCGGATGTCTCCCGACGACCAGCTGCTGCTGGTGCGCTTTGCCGCCTGGTGGCTGGACCGGGGCGAGGCCCCCCAGAAGGCCGCGGCCCTGCGGCTGTTCCGCCGCCTGCTGCCCGCCCTGCCCCCCGACGGCGAGGCGTGGGCGCTGATCGCCGGGGCCACGGAGCGGGCCGACTGCCTGAACAGCACGCCGCTGCTGTTCCTCCAGGCGGAGCTGGGCCACCGGCTGGGGCTGGACGTGGACGCCCTCTGGACGCGGCTGGACCGGGCGGAGGCCGTCAGCAACGTCTTTCTGGACAACCTGAAGACCGCCACCCCCTGGGTTCTGAAGGCCGTGGGCGTGGAGTATCTGCTGAACCAGGCAGAGCACGGCGGCCACACCAACAGCCTCCACATCGCCACCCACTTCTCCAACCTCATCAAAGTCAGCGAGAACGTGGTGGTCCGCCGGATGGCGGGCGCGGCGCTGCTGTCCATCGCCCCCATGCTGACGCCGGACCGGCGGAACGAGATCGCCGTGGAGCTGTCCAAGGCCCTGGAGACCGGGCAGGCGGAGATCTCCCAGTACATCCCCGAATATCTGGGCCGCTTCGCCCTGTGGCTGTCTCCCCGGGAGCTGGACGAGGTGCTGGAGCAGATGATGACGCTGCTCTCCTCCGCCAACGCCGGGGTGGTGGCCGCCGCGCTGTCCACCGTGGGGGCCATGCTGGAGCACTACGCCGCCTACACCGGGCGCTTCGGCGAAAGCGAAGCCGCGCTTTCCGCCCGGAAGCGGCGGATGGCGGGCCTGCTTTTAAAGGGCCTGTCCGCCTTCCGGGAAAGCGTCCGCCAGGAGGCGCTGCACATTCTGGGCGAGGGGCTGTTCGGCTCCGACGTGCTGAGCTACGAGGACAAGACCGCCCTGTTCACCCTGACGGCCAAGAAGATCCTGTTCCTCATCAACGAGCAGCCCGAGCAGGAGCTGACCTTCTTCTACACCGCCGCGGCCCTCAGCCATATCTATCGCTTCATCGTCCGCCACCGCATCGAAAGCGGGCCCTTCCGGTTCGAGCAGCACAGCAAGGCCGCCTTCTTCCCCGGCACCTTCGACCCCTTCTCCCTGAGCCACAAGGGCATCGTCCAGGCCATCCGGGACCTGGGCTTTGAGGTGTACCTCGCCATCGACGAGTTCTCCTGGTCCAAAAAGGCCCAGCCCTCCCTGGTGCGGCGGCAGATCGTCAGCATGTCCGTGGCCGACGAGTTTGACGTATACCTCTTCCCTCACGACATCCCGGTGAACCTGGCCACTCCCGACGATCTGAACCGCCTGCGGGAAGTCTTCGACGGGTGGGAGCTGTATCTGGCGGTGGGGTCCGACGTGGTGGCAAACGCCTCGTCCTACAAGGCCCCGCCCACCGACGGCTCCGTCCACTCCCTGAACCACATCGTCTTCCGCCGCTCCAGCGACGCCGAGGGCCGTGAGATCGATGCCGACCTCTCCCGCGTCACCGGAGACGTCATCCAATTGCAGCTGCCCACCCATCTGGAGGACATCAGCTCCACCCGCATCCGGGAGAACATCGACCTGGGACGGGACATCTCCAACCTCATCGACCCGGCGGTGCAGGACTTCATCTTCCGCAACAGCCTGTACCTGCGGGAGCCCCAGTACAAGCAGCTGATCCGGGCCAGCTATCTGGACTTCTCCCTGGCGGAGCGGCCGGACCGCGCCCTGTGGGAGGAGCTGCGCGCCGCCATCCCCGACGCGCCGGAGCCGGACCCCCGGGACAGCCTGTGCGTCCTGCGGGACATCAGCGTCCGCCCCCGGGTGCTGGGCTTCCTGACCCTGCGGACCGTCAACTCCGCCGCCCTGTACGACGCCCTGAGCAACGAGGGCCTTGCCAACTACGTCCGCGTCCGCACGGCGGGGCGCATCCGGCTGCTGACCGGGCTCCACGTGGTCCGCGCCCCCGGCGGGAGCTACGACGTGGGCCAGCTGCTGCTGACGGAGGCGCTGTCCCTGGCCATGGCGGAGGACTGCGGCTACGCCGTGTGGTGGTCCGCCGCCCCGACAGGCGACGAGACGCTGCGCCTGCTGGAGCGGCAGGGCTTCGTCCAGGCGGAGGCGGAGACTCCCCGCCCCCTGCTGCTGGTGGATATGCGCTCCCCCGTGGTGCTGATGCAGAACATCCCCACCACGCTGAAAGAGCCCTTCTCCTCGGACCGGCAGGTGCTCGCCGCCATCCGCGCGGCCCACTTCCGGCTCCAGCAGGCCATCTGCGACCTGTATCCCGGGATGCTGGTGCTGTCCCTCAACGCCGAGGTCATCTACCACCGGCTGGTGCGGAAGATCACGGAACGCAACGGTGTGCCCGCCGAGCCCACGAATCCGCGGGTCCTGGGCCCCAAGATGTGTGTGCCCTTCGGCAAGATCCTGCGGGGCAACGCCGTGCCCAACACCGTCACCAAGACCATCCACACCGACAAGGTGTTTGCGCCGGACCTCAGGTCCTTCTCCATCGCCCCCTTCCCCGGCTACGCGCCGCTGGAAAGCCAGATCCGCACCGTCCGCTCCTTCCGGCGGCCCGTCGTCCTGGTGGACGACCTGCTCCACTCCGGCAACCGCCTCAACGTCCTGGACCCCCTGTTCCGGCAGGAGGACCTGGACATCGACCAGGTGCTGGTGGGCCTGCTGTCCGGCCGGGGCCGGGACCTGATGACCGCCAAGGGCCGCAGCGTGGACTGCGTGTACTTCGTGCCGGACCTGCGGGCCTGGTTCGTGGAGTCCACCATGTACCCCTTCATCGGCGGCGACACCCTGGGCGGCGCGGAGAGCTCCGTCCCCGGCCTTGCCCCGGCGGTAAACCTGATCCTGCCCTACGCCTTCCCCCGGTTCTACAAGGAGTGCGGCCGGGAGGCGGTGTTCCACTTCTCCCGCACCTGCCTGGAAAACGCCCGGGACATCCTGCTGGCCCTGGAAAACGCCTACCGGGAGCGGTATGCCCGGAACCTGACCCTCTCCCGGCTCAGCGAGGCGGTCATTCTGCCCCTGTCCCCGGACAAGGGCTCCGCCCTGCGGTACGACCCCAGTCTCGCCGCGTCGGTGTGCCTGGAGAACGATCTGAAGCTCCTGCTGCGGATGCGGGAGCTGCTGGAGTAAGAGAAACCCCGGGGCCGCGCGGCCCCGGGGCTTTTTTACGGTTGGGCGGACTTGCCGCAGAAGCGGTGCAGCCCGCAGTTGTAGAGCGCCGCCATCCGCGGCTCCAGCACCGGCAGCTCCGTCTCGGAGCCGTCCTCCTCCCGGAGATACCAGGTCTCCCCGTCCGTCCGCAGGACGGGCTCCAGATCCTTCAGGGAGTAGGCGTCCAGCTGGATGCTGCCCTTGCCCCAGACCCGCAGGACATAGGGCACGTCCACGTCGGAGGGGGAGTCGATGATGGCCAGATTCAGCTCCTGGATGTAGGCCCCGCCGAAGGGCCGGTCGATCTTCACGTCCTCAAAGCCGCTGTCGTAGAAGGCCTCCAGGGCCTGCTCCAGGTCGCTGTTGTTCCAGACCGGGGCGATGAGCCGGGTCTCCGCCAGGCGGACCCGCTTCTTCCCGGCGGGCGGCAGCTCCGACAGGGGGATCAGATCGTCCAGGGCAAAGGGGCCGGTCTTCGTCTTGGGCAGGAAGATGCGGGAGGCGCTGTCGGAGGCAAGGCTCGTCACCAGAACGTGGATGGCCCAGTCCAGGAACAGGTCGAAATTCCTGCCGGACTCCCGGCAGCGGCGGGCGCCGCTGTTCAAAAACTTGGACATGGACTGGTACTCCGTCAGGGCCATGGGCGGCAGGGGGCTTTCATACAGGGTTTTCAAGCGGTTGGATAACAGCATCAAAAGGACCTCCGGAGCCGGGTCCCGCAAAAAGCGCGCCCCGGCGAAATGATGGAACAATTGTACCACAAAACTTGTCGAAAAACAACTTGCGGAGCATGGGCAAATCGTATAAGATAAACGGGAACTATCGGGAAGATTTCTGCGTCTATATGGATAGACGCCCATGGTGGGCGGCGTCCTCTGCAAGAGCACCGGCGAACAGGTTCCGGGTGAGTTGGACGAGAGCGTGATGGAAACCGTCAGCTCTTACACCGCTGCGGAGCCCGCAGAGGACGGACAGCAGAATTTCGGCCGCTCCTGGGCCACGTTGTACGGCATGACCTCGGACGGACTGCTGGTCATGATGGATCACGAGTGGATCCGGTTTGAACCCTCGGAACAGAGCGAATGAAACGCGGGACAGCTCGAAAAACGAGCTGTCCCGCAGCTTTATACAGGTTTATGGACACAGGGCCGTCACACCTCGTTCATCAGCCGGATGCCCGCCTCCTTGTCCCCGGCGACGATCAGGTGGGCGTCGGGCCGGAAGCGGTACTCCGGGTCCAGCAGCGGCTCGATCTCGTCGCCGTTCTTCACGCCCAGGATGTTCACGTTGTACCGGCGGCGGACATCCACCTGGGCCACGGTGCGGCCCTCCCACGCCTCCGGCGTCTCGATCTCGAAGACCGCGTAGCTGGGCGTCAGCTCAAAGTAGTCGAAGGCGTTCCGGGCGGAAAAGCGTATGGCCGTGCGGAAGGCCATGTCCATCTCCGTGTGGACCACATAGTCCGCGCCGATCTTCTTCAGGAACTTGATCTGCTTCTCCTGATCCGCCCGGGCCACCACGCACTTGGCCCCCAGGTCCTTCAGGGCGGCGGTGGCCTCCAAAGAGCACTGGAAGTCGTCCCGGATGCAGACAAAGCACACGTCGAAATTCCGGATCCCCAGGGACTCCAGCACCTGCTCATCCTGACAGTCCCCCACGCAGGCGGCGGTGACCCTGGAGGCCATCCGGGCCACCCGCTCCTCGTCCTGATCCACAACCATGACCTCGTTGCCCAGCTCCGTCAGCTTATTGGCCAGATGCCGCCCAAAGCGGCCCAGCCCCAGCACCAAAAAGGATTTCATAACGCTCCTCCCTATCCGATCAGAATTTTTTCCGGGACGTTCCGCACCTTTGCCCGGGGCCGGTCCCGTGTCACGGCCATGGCGACGGACATGCTGCCCACCCGCCCGGCAAACATCAAAAGCAGCACCGCCAGCTTGGAGAGCGCCGGCAGCGAGGGCGTCAGCCCCCGGGTCAGGCCCACGGTGCCGATGGCGGAGATGGACTCAAAGAGGGCGTCATCCAAAGAAATGCCCTGAACGCACAGCACCGCGCAGCCTGCAAGGCAGGCCAGGAAGTACATGCTGACATTGGAGTAGGCTTTCCGGATGTCATCCCGGTCCAGGCGGCGGCGGAAGACGTTCACATCCTCCTTCCGGCGGGCCTGGGCAAAGGCGCTGAGCAGAATCACCATAAAGGTGTTTACCTTGATGCCGCCGCCGGTAGAGCCGGAGCCTGCGCCGATGAACATCAGCACCATGGTCAGCAGGGTGCCGCCCTCACTGAGCGCCATCAGGTCGGCGGTGTTGAAACCCGCGGTCCGGGGCGTCACCGACTGGAATGCCGCCATCAGGGCCTTCTGGCCTGTGGGCGCTCCCGCAAAGGCGTGATCCCGCTCCAGGAAATAAAATGCCGCGGCGCCGCCCACGAACAGCAGGGAGGTGGATAACAGCACGAGCTTGGAGTGGAGCCGCCAGCGGCGTATATGCCGCCCATGGGTCAGCACATCGTCCCACACCAGAAAGCCCATGCCGCCGCAGATGATCAGCGCCATCAAAACGATGTTCAAAAGGGGCTCTCCCGCCGCCGTGGTCAGCGACGCGCCGGTGCCCAGCAGGTCGAAGCCCGCGTTGCAGAAGGCGGACACCGCGTGAAACAGGGCCATCCAGAGGCCCCGTCCCAGGCCATACCGCGGGCAGAACCAGAGCGCCAGCAGCACCGCGCCGGTGCCCTCGCAGGCGGCGGTGACCAGCAGAGCCCGGCGGGTCAGCCGCACCACGCCGCCCATCTGGAGGGCGCCGATGGTATCCATCAGCACCGTCCGCCGGTGCAGGCCGATGCGGCGGTGCAGCAGGATGGAGACCAGGATGGAGAGGGTCATGAAGCTGAGGCCGCCGATCTGGATCAGCAGCAGGATGACCGCCTGACCGAACAGGGTGAACCGGGTCCAGGTGTCATACAGCACCAGCCCCGTGACGCAGGAGGCGGAGGCCGAGGTGAACAGCGCGTCCAGGAACGGCAGCGGCTGTCCGCTGCGGGATGAGACAGGCAGCGTCAGCAGCACTCCGCCGGCCAGGATCAGGGCGGCAAAGCTGAGCGTCAGCGTCTGTACGGCATTGAATTGCATGCGGCGACGGAGCATGGGCACCTCCCATTCCAAACTGGCGAAAGCCAAGATGGGACTATTATATGCGCTTTGGCGGCGCGATGCAAGAAAGGAATGCGGAATCACGCGTTAACAGGCCGTCAAAAGGAGCCGGATCCTCTGTGCGCGTCCGGTTGGATTTGCAGAGGTATGGAAACAGCCTTGGATTCTTCGGAATCCAAGGCTGTTCTATGGCAGCGGGTGAAGGGTTCGACCATCTGGTTTTAAGTTCATAAGGCCAAAAATAAGGCTAAAAAGCTAAATTTTGAAGTCACGCGGGCATATCTGCAAAGGTCTTAAATTCCGTTGACGGCCAACCGAAACTAAAGAGTCCCGAAAGAGTCCCGGATGTACTCATAGACGGTTCTGTATGACCAGCGTTCAGGAAACCGTCTTTCTGTAAAGCCACGTCTCCTTTTTGAAGAAGGCTGTTCATATAATGCGCCCAGTATCACATCAAGCAGATGAGCAAGGCTGGACTGTGACTTGGCGCAGCGTTCAGCAAGCTCCTTAACAAGTGGTCTGCTACAGACGGCCGGTCTTTTTCAGCGGTTCCGACCTGTTAAAAATCAGTGTGACATCGATTGTCTTCCAGCCTAACAGCTCACCCCCCTGCCCGGCTTTTGCAGCGGGATCGTCTCAAATGGTTTTCCGTGTGTAATGACTCCGTACAAGCCGGCAAAGCCATTGATTAAAACCGCATCATTATCATTAAATCAGCCGCGCAGAAATGCACAGAGGCTGAATCGACCGGGCAATCCGGGCAGAAGGATTCTCTCCCGCCCCCCGGATGGAACAGCCGGAAGTATCAGCGTATAGGAAGCCGGAGCCGGCAAAGACAGCGGCTGCTGTGCTCCATGGGCCGTTTTATGGTTTGCGGGCGATTTTCTGTGGCTGTGGCGGCCTGTGATCCCAGCAGCAGGAAGGGCGCCCCCGGTGGCCGGTCCCTCACTCGGATCATTTATGAGAAAAACCTTTCGCCCACGCAGACACTTCTTCCTCGGACTGCGACGCTTCAGTTCCCCGAATGGCAAGCCCCTGCTCCACCACCGCGCCGGTGCAGATTTTCCGCAGGTCGCTCTCGCTGCGGCCCATGCCGCTGCCTTCGTTGGTGCAGAAGGGTACGATGCGTTTCCCGGTCAAGTCATAATGTTCCAGGAAGGTGAACACGGCCATGGGCATGGTCCCCCACCAGTTGGGATACCCCACAAAGATGGTGTCGTAGCCCTCCAGATCCTCCAGATATTGTTTCAGCTCCGGCCGGGCGTTTGCCCGCAGCTCCTGCTGGGCTTCCCGGGTGCAGGTGGTGTAGTCGGCGGAATAAGGCTTTACGGTGTCGATCTCAAACAAGTCGCCGTCCACAGCCTTCTGGATCATTTCTGCCACAATCTCCGTGTTGCCCTTTTCCAGTTTGCAGATCTTCCCGCCCCAGTAGTTCTCTCCCCTGCGGGAGTAGTAAACGATCAGAATGTGTTCCATCAGTACCCTCTCCTTATTGACGCTCAAACTCCGCCGCCGTCTTTTCCAGCAGCTCCCGGATGGGCAGATGCTGGGGACAGGCGGCCTCGCACCTGCCGCACTTGATGCAGGCGGACGCCTTGCCGTTATGGACGGTGTGGACATTGCTGTAATAGTAGTCCGCGTTCCAGTCGTGGAAGGCGTTTTTGGCGTTGAAGCAGGCAAACAGATCCGGAATGGAGATGTTCATGGGGCAGCCGGCGGTGCAGTAGCGGCAGGCCGTACAGGGAATCATATTTTTGGAGCGCATCAGCCCACAGACCTGTTCCACCGCCTGCATTTCCGCCTTGTCCAAGGGCCGGATGTCCGCTTCCTTTTGAAAGAAAAAATTGGTCAGCTTATTGGTGAGGATGTAACGGTCCCGGGAATACCTGCTGGTGAGACACTCCCGCAGTGCAAGCTCGCTTTTGCCATTTAAGTATCCGTGGGCGGTATCAAAATAATTGAAGCCGCTTTCCAGGAACAGGTCCACCATGCGCCGGAACTCCACTGTATCGACTTCGCCGCCGCTCATAGGCAGTCGCATACAGCCAAAGCCGAAGTTTTTCTTGATCTGAGCCATGCGGTATCTCCTCCTTAAAAGGTCTTCAACCACCTTTGCATATCCGTGTCCGGGGTGATCTGCCTGTCCCCGTTAAAGCGGACATTCAAGCCCGCCTTTACCTTCGCGCCCCGGCAGGCCTTTTCCATGTCCTTGAAGGTATGGCCCAGCCAACCGCCGTTGGTGGCGAAGGGATACACCGTTTTGCCGGACAGATCGACGCTGTGGAGGAAGCTGCTCATAGCCGGGGCGAAGGTGTACCACCACACCGGGGTGCCCAGGATGACGGTATCATACTGGCTCAGGCCGATGTCCAGCGGCTGGAGTTCCGGGAGGAAGCCGCTGTTCACCTCCCGCCGGCCCTGGTCCACCACATCGTCGTAGCTGCCGGTGTAGGGTTTGACCGTCTTGATTTCCGCCAGATCAGCGCCGATTGCCTTTCCAACCTGTTCCGCCACCCGGCGGGTGTTGCCGCCATAGGAATAATAGATCACGATCGCTTTCACTGCGCATCCCTCATTTCAGCTGGCCGTATTCCGCGTCGGAGACCGGCTCACACCATTCGTTCTTCGTCTCTTCACCGGGAACCTCCACCGCCAGGTGGGAAAACCAGCTGTCCGGGGCGGCCCCGTGCCAGTGCTTGACTCCGGCGGGGATGTTCACCACGTCGCCGGGATGGAGCTCCCGGGCGGGCTTGCCCCACTCCTGATAGTAGCCCCGGCCGGCGGTGCAGAGAAGGATCTGTCCGCCGCCGGACTTGGCGTGGTGGATGTGCCAGTTGTTGCGGCAACCCGGTTCAAAGGTCACGTTGCCGATGGCCACCTGCTCCAAAGAGAGCATATTCAGATAGCTCCGCCCCACAAAATACCGGGCAAAAGCGGTGTTCTCACCGCCGCGTGGAAAAATATCCTTGAAGGCATCCATGTCAGTTCTCCTCCTTGTTGTTCACCAGATAGCGCAGCCACACGCTGCCGCCGTCCTTCACCTGGGCGCTTTGCAGGGCAAAGCCCACCGGGGTGGTGCTGCTCAGCCCCTCCCGGGCCATGAACAGGGTCTGGGTCGTGGGCGAGCCGTCGGCAGCGGCGGCGATGACCACGCTGACCTCGTCGCACATCCCCGCCTGGATGAAGGACCAGTTCAAAGCCGCACCGCCGCCCAGCATCAGCGTCTCGATCCCAAACAGCTCCTTCAGCTTTTTCATTGCCAGCGCATAGTCCAGGGAAGCCTCCCCGGCAATGATATAGGAGATCCCCAGCTTCCGCAGGAAAGCCTTGTAAGCATTGCCGGCCCTGCCGGTCAGCACCTCGATGACGTGGGCAGTGGTATCCACATAAGTGAGCGTACTGCTCTCCCACCCCAGCCTGCCGGATGGATCCACGGAGACATAGTACATATCGGTTTTCTTTGCCACAAAGTCTCCCTCGGGCACCGTGGGGGCGTTTTCGTCCAGGACGGGTTTGCGATAAAAGGTAAAATTGTCGTCGGTGGTCACACGGCCGGACAGCCAGCCCTGGTGCTTGTAATAGGGGTCTTTGCCAAAGGAAATGTTGTAGAACACATCTCCGGCGGCCTCGCCCTCCTGGGTGTCCATGTAGGCGCCCATGATCTTCCCGTCCAGAGAGGTCATCATGTGACAAAAAATATAAGGTCTGTTCATTTTCTGAATCCTCTCATCCCAATCATTCTTTCTATGCCTGCGGCTTTAACGGGCCGTAGAAATAGCTGGACGTTGCCCCGCCGTCGATCAGGAACGTGGAACCGGTGATAAAGGCTCCTTTTTCGCTCATTAACAGCTCTGCCACATTTGCCACTTCGTCTGCCGTTCCCGGACGTCCCGCCGGGCAGCCTGCAAACATATTTTTATAGAAGGCTCCGCGGGGGCCGTTAAATTCGTCAATCGCCAGCGGCGTCACAATAATGCCGGGGGCAATATCATTGATACGGGCGCCGCGCTTGCCCCACTTAACAGCTTCCGCCATTACCCGCTTCTCATTGCAGCGTTTCGCCATCTGATAAGCATGCAGGGTATCCCGGATGTTCTCCGGCTGCAGCAGCGGAAGGTCAAGCAATTCTTCCGCAGGCGTAGTCGCCAGCAATTCATCTTCCTCGGCTGTCAGCGCAGGCATACGCCAGCCGGACTGACTGGAAATCGTCACGCCCACACCGCCTTTTTGAATGACTTTTCCGACTTCCTCAAGCAGTACCGCCGTACCGTACAGATCCACTTTC
>JAUNGH010000032.1 GCA_030524605.1 Oscillospiraceae bacterium
AGGCCCCATGGGAAGAGGAGAGCGCGGCGGTCCGGCCCACGGCCTGACCGCCGGACGCCGGAATACCGGCTCCGCCGCGGCGGGAACCTGCATGCGCCCGCCTGGAAGCGGGCGCGGGAAAAGACGGGGAGAGTTGTGATGAGAAAGCATGGAATTTTCGGGGCCGCGGCGCTGTGCGTCCTGCTGCTCTGGGGGATATTCTGCCCGCCGGCCGGCGCGGCGGTCCTGTCCACCCCGGAGGCGGCGGGCGGAGCCGACAGCGTCTATGTGGCGGGCAATCCGGACTGGTATCCCATTGAGTACTACGACCCCGACACGGGCTGTTACGAGGGCGTCCTGCCGGAGCTGCTGGAGCGGGTCGGGGAGAAGACGGGGCTGAATTTCACGTATATCCGGGCCGGGGAAGAGGACCAGCGGCTCCGCCTTGCCCGAAACGGCCAGGTGGAGTTGGTGTCCGGCTGCACCCCGGACGATCCGGTGCTGGGGGAGGCTGGCGTGACCGCCAGCGGAGCGGTTCTCACCGTTCCGCAGGAGGGCGGGGAGCTGGAGGTCTGTTTTGCCTATACGAAGATCGCCGGGGACGGCCTGACCGCCGCCGTGGAGGGGGCATTGGGGGAACTTTCCCGGCAGGAGACTGCGGGGATCGCCGTCAGCTTCCTCATGGAGCGCCCGGAAAGCGCGTATCCCGCGTGGCTTTTCCCGGCAGGCGCCGCGGCGGCGCTGCTTTTGCTTGCGGTGATCGCTGTTCTGGCGGTTCGGCTGCGGAGGTATCAAAAAGCCGCCGGGCAGGACCGGCGGTTCGATCCCGTCACCGGCATCGGAAACAAGGCGTATTTCACGGAGCGCTTTGAAAAATTCATCCCGGACCAGTACAGGGGCCTTTACTGTGTGGTTTTTATCGGATTCGACATTGCGCGGGTCAACCAATACTACGGCGAGACGGAGGCGGAAGAGCAGCTGCACTTTGCGGCCAACGAGCTGCTGCTGGGCACGGCGGACAACGAGATCGCGGCGCGGGTCAGCGGCGGAGGCTTTGCCGTCGCCCGGCCCAGCAGCGGCGAGCAGGAGGCCGGGGCCTGGACGGAGACGCTGCTTGAGCGGCTGAACCGCTATACGGAAAAATACGGGAAGGACTACCGGCCGGACTTTCACGCGGGCATCTATATGCTTCAGCCGTCGGACCGGGACTGCGAGACGGTCCTGTTCAACGTGCGGCAGGGCTATCAGCGGGCGCTCGCCGGCAATACGGCCTTCGCGTTTTCCCGCCCGGAGCTGCTGCGGCAGGAGAGCGAAAAGCTGGAACTGAAAAAGCAGACGCTGGAGGCCGTCCAGAACCGGGAATTCCGGATGTTTTTGCAGTTTGTCGTCCGTGGGAAAAGCGGCGGGATCGTCAGCGCAGAGGCGCTCTCCCGCTGGGACCATCCCCAGAAGGGACTGCTGCATCCGGGCAGCTATATCGAGCTGATGGAGTCGGAAAAGACCATTGCAGAGCTGGATTTTTACATTTTTGAGGAGGCCTGCAGACAACTGGAGCACTGGCAGAAGCAGGGGCGGAAGCTCAGCATCTCCTGCAACTTCACCCGGATCACCATTGACCACGAGAGCTTCATTCCGCAGCTGAAAAGGATCGCGGACCGGTATTTCTTCGAGCGCTCCAGCCTTGTGATCGAGATCACGGAGGACACGATGGAGAACAACAAGGAGACTGCCTTTGCCAACGTGTCCAGGTGCAAGGCCCTGGGCTTCCGGATCGCCCTGGACGACACGGGCAGCGGCTATACCTCCTTCTCCGATCTGCGGGACTATCCCATTGACATTGTGAAGATCGACCGCTCGATTTTGAACGCGGCGGTCAATGACCGCGGCATCGCGCTGCTGAAGGGCATGATCGCCCTGGCCCACAGCCTGCAGATGGAGGTTTTGTGCGAAGGGGTGGAGACGGCGGCCCAGGCGGACCTGCTCCGCCGGCTGGAGTGCGACTATCTGCAGGGCTACTATTTCTACCGGGCGCTGCCGAAAGAGGAAGCGGACCGGCTTTTGGATACGCGTGACCGGCATGCTGAAGCGTAACGCGAAAAACCGCCGCATATGGGCCGCGCCGCTGCTCGGGGACATCCCGGGCGGCGCAGACTGTGCGGGAGGATCATCAGACGTATTGGATTTTTGCGGAGCAATCATAGCGCCGCCGCAAGGAGTGTGAGAGAAGCATGGAGGAAAAACAATGGCGCCGGAAGCTGGCGCAGCCTTTCCGAAAGCGGGAAAATCAGATCGGGCTTTTGACGGGGATCACGATCTTTGCGCTGCTGTGCGCGATCTGGAACACCGCGGAGATGCGGAGCGGACTGGAGTACAGCACACGGGAGTACTGCGAGGAAATCACCGCCCAGATGCGGGACGCCGTCAACTTCGGCATCGATTCAAAAATGATCGAGCTGGTCAATGTGGCGGACTCCGTTTCCCAGTCCTTTGACGACAGCGAAACGGCGTCGCTGGAGGAATTCCTGTCACGGAAGGCAGGCATTCTGGAGTTTGACGCGCTGTTTCTGATCGGCAGCCAGGGAGACTGCATGGTGCAGGCCATAGGCGAGGGGAGCAATCTGGACGGCGGGAAAATCCGGGAGATGTTCAGCGCCGGGGAGTTCTTTCAGGATAAGGTACAGGTGGGCTTTATTGAGGGCCAGACGCTGTTCTATACCGCCCCGGTCCATATGAAGAGCGGACCGGCACATGTGCTGGTGGGAATCCGCAGCAAGGAGACCATGCAGGGCATGATCACCTCCAATGCCTTTGACGGGCACACCCTCAGCTGCATCGTGGACCGCGAGGGCGGGGTGGTCCTGTCGCCCACCAACCTGAATCGCTTCATGGAGCTGGACAGCATCTTCAAAAACGATCCCCAGGGAGAGGCATCCGCCGAGCTGCGGCAGATGCAGAAGGACATGTGGGACGGGAAAGCGGGCACCGTCCGGTTTACAGACGTCACCGGCAGTGAAAATCTGATGGCCTACAACCCCTTGCAGATCAACGACTGGGTTCTGCTGACCATCGTCCCGGTAAATCTGATGTCCGGCAACATCTCCTCCTATCTGTTCCGCACCGTGCTGATCGTGCTGGGGACCGCGCTGGTGTTTCTGCTGCTTCTGCTGCTGATCTACCGCGTTTACAACGACAATCAGAAGCAGCTGACCCGTCTGGCCTTTGAGGACAGCGTGACGGGCGGCAGGAACAGCGCGGCCTTTCAGATGAGCTACCGGAAACTGCTCCGGGAGCGGCGGTCTTCCAAAACCGCCGTCGTGCTGCTGAATATACGCAACTTCAAGCTGATCAACGAAAAGCTGGGCTTTGGTGCCGGCAATGAAATCCTCAGGGCGATCTACCAGGGGATCGAGGACCGGCTGGACGGAACGCAGAATGAGTTTGCGGCCAGAGGCGAGATGGACCACTTTTTCCTCTGCCTCAGCGAAAGCCGCCCGGAGCAGATCCAGGCCAGGGTCCATCAGATGGAGGAGTCCATCAACCGGCGGCTGAGCGTCACACATCCCGGGAATTACCTGACCTTCGCGGCGGGCTGCTGCATGGTGGAGGACACTGCTTTGGACATCCGCACCATCCAGGACCGCGCCAGGGGCGCCGCCAGGGACGAGACGGCCGTCGCCCCGGGCAGATGCGTCTTTTACAACGACAGCATTGCAAAGCGGCTCCAGCGGGAGCAGGAGCTGGACGCCCAGTTTGCGGAGGCCATTGCCAGCCGCGGCTTCCAGGTGTACCTTCAGCCCAAGGTGGATTTGAGCAGCGGCCGGCTGCGGGGGGCGGAGGCGCTGGTGCGCTGGAACCACCCCACGCTGGGCGTGATCTCTCCCGCTGATTTTGTCCCCCTGTTTGAGCGCAACGGGAAGATATGCCGGCTGGATTTCTATGTCTTTGAAGAAGTGTGCCGCTTTTACAAGCGGCGGAAGGCGGCCGGAAAGCCCTGGTATCCGGTGTCCGTCAACCTCTCCCGCTACCATTTCTATGAGGACGGCTTTCTGGACAAGTTCCAGGCCGCCGCGCAGGCCTGCGGCCTGCCGGAGAATTCCGTGGAGTTTGAACTGACGGAGTCCATGTTTTTCGACCGGGCGCACAACGAGCGCATCGAAAAGAACATCAGCCGGATGCACCGGATGGGCTTCCGCTGCTCCATGGACGACTTTGGCTCCGGATACTCCTCGCTTGGTATTTTGAAGGAATTTGATGTGGATGTCCTGAAGATGGACCGCTCTTTCTTCCTGGATATGGACAGTGAAAAAGCCCGGGACATCATCCGGAGCGTGGTGGAGCTGGCGGCGAAGCTGCGGCTGGAAACAGTGGCGGAGGGCATCGAGCAGGCGGAGCAGATAGAATTTCTTCGCGCCATCCACTGCGACACCGTGTAGGGGTACTTTTTCTCCAGGCCGCTGCCGATGGACGAATTTGAAAGCTGGGTAAGCCGATATGAAGCCGGATAATCGAAAAATACAATACGCCTTCCGGGCGCTGCTTCTGCTTCTGGGGATATTGGGGCTGGCCCGGGGGCTTTCCATGCCCCCGCTGGCGGGGCTGTCCGCAGGCAGGGCCGCCGTGCTGAACAGCCAGTGGGAAATGGCCGCCGATCCACAGACAGGCATCACGGAGTACCGCTGCCGGATCCCGCCGGACACCGGCGGCGCTCTGCTGCTGTATCTGAAAACCTATCTTCCGGAGTTTCAGGTGCTTCTGGACGGAGAACTGCTCTACGCCTATCCCGGCGCCGATGCCGCGCAGGGGCGCAGCCAGCACATCATCAGGCTCCCCTCGGACAGCCAGGAGAAGGTGCTTGCCGTCCGGACGGACAGCGGCAGCTACAGCGCCACGGGACAGGGCCGGTTTGGAAACGCCTTTTTGGGGGAAGAGCACGAGGTGGTGATCAAGCTGCTGCGGGACAACCTGTACGCGCTGGTCTTCACGGTCTTTGCGCTCCTGCTGGGAGCGGGGGTACTGATCGCGGCCTGCTGGCTGCGGAAGGGACTTTCCAGGGAGATGCTGCGCAGCCTGGCGAGCTTTGGCGCGTTTATCCTGACCACAGGCGTCTGGGTGCTGACGGACTCGGAGCTGCTGCTGCTCGTGACAAACCGGGTGGCGGTGGTGTCGCTGATCTCCTTTGTCTCCTTTATGGTGATGCCGGCTTTCCTGCTGCGCTTTATCAAATATATCCTGGGCGGAAAGCAGATATTTGACGTTTTGTGCGGGCTTTTTGTCCTTCTGGCGGCAGCATATCTCCTCAACTATCTGATTCGGGCGGTTCCGGGGTATCTGCTGCTGGCGCCGGTGCACCTGCTGTGCGTCTGCTCGGTGGCCATGGTGATCAGGACCGGCCTGAAGACGCTGAAGAAGGGGAAGAATCGGGAAGTGCGGCGTGTGATGGAGGGCTTCGGGCTGCTGAGTATTTTCGTGATCGCGGCCCTGGTGGTGTTTGCCGTCAATCCGCTTTCCGGATACTCCAGCCTGTACTGCCTGGGGATCTTCGCCTTTATCCTGTGCCTGATGGGGGCGGTGCTCGGCCATCTGTACGGCCAGATCAAAGAAAACGCAGACATCGCGGCGTACAAGAGCCTGGCCTACATGGACGCCATGACAGGCATGAAAAACCGCGCCGCGTATATCGAAGCGCAGCGGCGGGCGGAGAACGTGGAGGGCCTTTCCTGCATTGTGCTTGATATCAACAATCTCAAGCGGATCAACGACCGATACGGGCATCAGGCGGGGGACAACGCGATCATCACCGCTGCCCGCGCCATTCAGGAGACCTTCGGCGGGACCGGGACATGCTTCCGGATCGGGGGCGATGAGTTCGTGGTGCTCCTGCGGGACTGCGCTCCGGAGGAGATTGCCGCCGGACTGGACGGGATGCGGGAAAATCTGGCGCTCTGGGCGCAGAGCAGAGGCTCCTCCGTCGATATCGCGGCGGGATACGCGGTGCGCCAGGAGGGCGAGACCGTGACCGGGATGGTCCGCCGGGCGGACGCCGGGATGTACAGGGAGAAACAGCGCATGAAGGCCGGGAGCGGCGCCTGACGGACGGTGTGCGGATCTCCGGCGGTTTGCGCCGTGGGGAAGCGGGGGCGCGGGCAAAAGCTCCGCCCGCGCCCCAATTGCTGTTCTGATATGCTCAGATAATGAATTCCCTGAAGCGGCAGCATCCCTTGCCGCACCGTTTGGCGTCGTACAGGACCCGATCCGTTTCAGCATAGAGACGCTCGTAGCCGACACCGGGCAGCCCGATCCGCAGGATGCCAACGCTGCAGGAGACATCAAGCCGCTGCTCCAGCCAGCGGATCTCAGAGAGGGCCTGAATGAACTGGTGTCCCTGGCGCTTCAGCGCCTTGCCGTCGGCCGCGCAGTGCAGCAGGACGGCGAACTCGTCCCCGCCGATCCGTCCGACGCACATGGCGTCGGGAAATACCAGCCGCAGCTTCCGGGCGGTCTCCATCAGGACATGGTCGCCGCAGGGATGTCCGTAGCGGTCGTTGATCGACTTGAAATCGTCCAGATCCATCATGAACATCGCCAGCGGGTCCGCCTGCGTGACCGACGCAAGCGCGCAGGAAATACAGTTTTCAGTGGCCTTCTTGTTGAGCAGGCCGGTGAGAGGGTCCTTCTGCAGCAGCTGCTGCAGCTGTGTGTTGATCTGGCTGATCTTTCTGCGCTGGGACAGTTCGATGACCGCGTGGCGGCAGCGGGTGAAGGAGATGGCCAGCGCGACGATTGTGGTCATCGTGAGATTGATAACAGTCCCCATATCCAGAGCGGCGGCGCTCAGAAGCATAAACAGGGCATAGCCCAGACCGAAATAAGCGGCGCCGAAGGCGGCGGGCATCTGGATAAACATCGCCAGTCCGGCAATGGCCGTGATAAAGGTATAGGTCCCCGCCGCCGGATTCCGGGAGAGGTCATAGGCGTTGAGACTGACGTGCCACAGGAGGAAGAAGGCCACGGCGCCCGCCTGGACGGCCCATTGCATGTGGTGGGAGGCTTTTTGCAGCCGGTATTGCAGCAGCAGATACAGAGCCGCCCCCAGGAGCAGGGCGCAGTACATGGTGAAATAGATCCGGTTGTTGGCGGACCGCAGGCCGGATGCGGACCAAAACAGGACCCGCGCGATGTTGAAAAGCTCCATTCCAAAGATCATCACACTGATCACCAGCAGAGAGATCCGGTTCTTTTGGAGCGTATCCTGCCAAAATTCCAGCCGGATTGCCGGGGGAATCGTCAGTAATTCCAGCGTTTTTTTATGCATGATCGTCTCCTCCGCATCGTGTTTTGCCGCAGCCTGCCACAGCGGGCAGGCGTCTTTTTCAGGATCCCCCGGGCCGCCGGGAAAATTCCCGGTATGCTTCCGCACTTACAGCAAAAGCTCCCCGAAGTCGGGGAGCTTTCCGCCCTGCGGTGTGCGCAGGCACATTATAACACGAAAAAACGCGGAATTCCGTCATTTTGCAAAATGTGACGAGCCAGTGATTTTTGCCCGCTCAGTCGGAGAGCAGCGGCACGCGGATGGTAAATACACTGCCCCTGCCCGGCGCGGAGACGGCCTGCACCGTGCCGCCGTGGAGCAGGGCCACCGTCCGGACGATGAACAGGCCCAGCCCTTCGCCGCTGCCGCCGCTGCGCCGGGAGAAGCGGCGGTCAAAGATGTGGGGCAGGTCCTCCGGGGTGATCCCGGCGCCCGTATCCGCAACAGACACCGCGGCCATGGCCCCCTCCCGCTCCAGGGACAGGGTGATGCTCCCCTCCGGCTGGGTGAAGGACAGGGCGTTGTAGCAGAGGTTCTCCAGGGCGCGGCGCAGCTGGGCGGCGTCGCCCCGGATGGCGAGCCGCTCTTTCGGAAGAGAGAGCAGGAAGGTCTGGCCGGACAGTTCCAGATCGGGCCGGTTGTCCCGGTAGAATGCCGTTAAGAAGTCGTTGAGCACCAGGGGAGCGGGCTGGAATTCCTCCCGCTCGCTGCGGGAGAAATCCTGCAAAACGCCGAAACGCTCCTCCAGCGCGTCCACCCGTCCGGCCAGGGCCTCCAGATATCCGGCCGTCTCGCTGTCCAGCGCCACGCCGCCGGTTTGGATGAGCTCGGCGTAATTCCGCACGGCGGTGAGCGGTGTGCGCACATCGTGGACCATATCCGCCAGAAAGCGTTTGCGCTCGGTGAGCAGGGTGTCCAGCGCCCGGGTCTTGCGCGCCACCTCCTCCTGGAGATGCTCCGTGAGCCGCCGGTTTTCCGCTGTCAGCAGTACGCCCCGGTGGACCATCAGGGCGGCGAAGCCCAGCACCAGGGCAAAGCCGCCGTACTCCTCCGGCCAGGCGCCCCGGATGGGTTCGAAGCGGTTCACCGTCAGCACCGCGGCGGCCATGGACGCGCCGTAGAGCCCGGCGGCGGCCAGCAGCCAGCGGTTCAGCGTCCCGGCGGCGTTCCTGCCCGTAAGGGCGATGGCCAGCAGGTAAAGCCCCGCCAGCAGCTTCCAGAGAAAGAGCAAAAAACCGTAGGCATTGATTAAAACCGGCGCCCATGGTAGGATCAGAAGGGGAAACACCGCGCTGACCGCGCACAGGGCCGCCGCCGCGGGAAGGGCCGCCTTCCGGTGCGGGGCCGAGTTGTCCAGACCGGACAGCGTCCCCGCCAGCAGGATGGCGCACAGCAGCACGGCGGTCCCGCAGAAGTCCTCCAGAGCGTACAGTGGCCGCACCAGGGGCGCGCCCAGCGCCCGCAGGAAGGGATAGCTCACCCGCAGGGCAAAGGCCAGACACAGCAGGCCCAGCCGGAGGGACAGCCGGTCTCCCTTCCGCCGCCCCATGGCCCAGAGGGCCAGATTGGACAGGGCGATGGCCAGGGAGGAGAAGCACAGCACGCCGTAGACCGTCATGCGGCTCACCAGCAGCCGGGCAATGGCGCCGGGGGAGCCCACCGCCGGCGGGTAGTACATGCCGGAGTAATAATGGCTGTAATTGGCGGCCTGAATGATGATTTCCGTGCTCCTGCCGGCCCGGAAGCTCCACACCCCATCCCGCACCAGCGGCCGGTATGGCGTCAGGGAGCCGTTTTCCCCGGCAGGCTCCCCGTTGATATAGACCTGCCCGGCGCACAGAAGCTCCGGCAGATACAAAGACAGCTCCGTCGCCGCGCCCCGGTTTTGAAGGGTCAGGCGGTAGGTGGCCGTGCCATAGGGAGAGCCCAGGTGGGATGAGAAGTTGGGATACTGTCCGGCATAGGCGTATATCTCCGGGGTGCGTCCGGCGGCGAAGTCCTCCGGCGACAGAAGCTCGCCGGGGTAATACTCCCAGCCGTCCACCAGGAAAGCCGCCTGCTCCGTGTCGGACTGAAGCACATTATAGCCCGCCCCGCCCGGGAGGGCGGCGGTATACTTGTTGTCCGCCCGGTACAGGCCGTAAAGGGCCGCAAGGGCGCAAAGAGACAGCGCCAGCAGAAAAGCAAGCTTTTTCCGGAGCTTTTTCGGAACCATACAGACACCTCGTATTTTACACACAGAAAGGTTGGTAACCCCATATGAGACGCAGACGGATCGCCGCGCTTCTTGGAATCATGCTCCTGCTGGCCCAACTCTGGGCGGCTCCGGCCAGCGGCCTGGAGCCGGAACGGCCGGAGGGGCCGGAGCAGACGGAGGAAGTGCCGGAGCCTCAGGAGCCGGAGAAGCCGGAGACGGTATCTTCCTGGCAGGTCTCCCTGCCCGGCGGCCTTGTGGTGGAAGCGGGGGCGTGCGTGGACTATCTGACCGTGGCCGCCGGGCTGCTGCCGGAGCCCGCGGGCGGGTATTATCCCGGCGGGCTGACCATAGAGACGGACGGACAGATTGTGGTCAGGGCCGGCGGCAGCCTTACCATTGGCAAGTTCGCCATCGGCAGCGCCGAGCCCAGCCCGGTGCTGCGGGGGACGCTGCGGGAGGACGGCCTGATCCGGGTGGAGGCCGGGGGCCGCCTGACTCTCAACGGCGTGACCCTGGAGACGGCCGGAGAGGGCGGCTGCGTGCTGTGGCAGGAGGACGGCGGTCTGGTGGAGCTGCACGACACGGACCTGGCCGGGTCCGTCCGCTGGGGCGCGCCGGTGGTGGACAATACATACGGGTCGTTGAGGGACCTCTGGCTGGAAGCGGGCACGCCTCTGACGGAGGATATCCTGCCTGCGGAAAAGCGGGAGTGGCTGATGGATGAAGGCGTGTCGCGCCAGGTGACGCTGCCCGTCCGATGGACGATCCCGGAGGGGGAGAGCGCCGGGGAGGTCACGCTGACCGGCGTCTATCTGGATGAAAACGGCGGGCCTCTGCTCTCTGTCCAGCCGCTGACGCTGACGGTACACTGGTATACGCCGGAGACCATCGTGATCACCGATACCGTCTGGATTGGCGACAAAAGCCCCACTGTCCAGATGTATGTCAATCTGCTGCCGGAGGACGCCGGGGTTTGGGCGGAGTATTCGGAGGATGACGGAGCCTCCTGGACGCGGCTGGAACTGCTGGACTGCGACGCGGGCGCACTCTGCTGCATCATCAGCCCGCCGGACAACACCCCGCGACTTTACCGTCTGGCGGCGGAGAGCCGGGACGGCACACGGCACTGGGTATCCGACAGCGTGCTGCTGCCGGAGGAGGACACGGAGGATCAGGGGGGCAACCGGGGCGGCAGCATTGATCCCCTTCCGCCGGAGAGGGAGCCGGATCCGCCGGATGACGGCACCGCATCTGAACCGGACGACGATCCTGCCCCGTCCCGTGGATCCGGGGCCGCCCGTGACCCGGTCCGTCCCCATGGGTCTTCGGAGCCTTCCTCGCCGCCGGAACCGGAAGCGCCTGCCGTGACGGAACCGGACCCGCAGGAGGAGCCGCAGCCCCTTGAAGCAGAGCCGCCGGAAAGCCCCGATGCGGAAACCGGGCCGGAAGACGGGCCGCAGGAGAGCTCCGCTGCCGGTACGAAACCGGAGGGGCCTTCCGACGTGGAACCGGCGCCTGTGTTCACTGAAACCGCAGAGGAACAGGGGGAGGCCCCGCTTGCCCCGGAGCCGTCTCCCGCAGAAATCCCGGCCGGGCGCGCTGAATCCGACGCGCCGGACCCGGCGCCGCCGGAACGGGCGGAAGACGATCCCGCCGGCAGCCCCGCGCCGCCCGCGCTGCAAGCTGCGCTGGGGGCCGCGGCGCTTGCCGGATGCGCCCTGGCCGGGATCGGGATTGCCCGCCTGCTCTCCGTCCGGAAAAAGAAAAAATAAGTGCGGGACGGCTGAACTGCCGCCAAGGCCCCGCCGTGGGAGGAAACCTGCGGCGGGGCCTTTCAGGCTTCCGTGCGGTCCGCGCTGAAGCGGTAGCCCTTCCGCCGGATCGTCTCGATATAATGCCGCTCCGGGCAGAGCAGCTCCAGCTTTTGGCGGACGCGGGCGATGCACATCTGCAAATTGTGGAGACTCTTGTTGATGGGAGACCGCCATACCCGGTCATAGAGCTGTTCATAGGAGAACACTTGCCCGGGATGACGGGCCAGAAAGGCCAGCAGGTCGAATTCCAGCACGGAAAAATCCGCGGCGCGGCCCTGATACCGGACCTCCCGCAGCCCCAGATCGATTTCCAGATCATCAAAGCGCAGAACGTCCGCGATCTCCACATGGAGCCGCCGCTCAATGCGCAGGCGGAGCCGCAGCTCCAGCTCCGTCAGGCTGTACGGCTTGCCCAGATAATCGTCGCCGCCGGCCAGCAGGCCGCGGATGCGGTCGTCATCCCGGTTGTAGGCGGAGAGGAAGATCACCGGAACCCGGCTCACCTCCCGCAGCCGGCGGCAGGCGGACACCCCGTCCAGCCCCGGAAGGTCCACGTCCAGAACGATGGCGTCCAGGGCGGCGGAGGAGGCGATCTCCAGGGCGGATTCGGCGTCCCCGCTCCGAATGACTTCGTAGCCCTTTCTTCGGAGGAACCGCTCGTTGGTGTCCAGAATATGAGGATCATCGTCCACAAGAAGCACCCGGTACATACGCACCCTCCCTATAGAAATATGTTCATTTTATCACATCCGGCGTGATAATAAAATCACTGGAGCGTCACAATTTTGCGATATTCTGTATAATATTTACGCATTTTTCGCGGATTCCTGCGGATTTAATGAAGCCTGACCTGTTTCAATGCAAACCATCGGATTTTTAGAACGTTTTATCGGGGATACGGCGGGAATCCATATTAAAAAAATCAAACTTTCCGAACGCTTATGAGAAGAGGAGCTGCTGCATGGCGGATGGCTTGGCCTGCGGCATTGTTGTCCGCGCCCGTCAGCAAGAGATCGTCCTTTGCCGCCAGCTGGGCGGGGCGCCCGTTTCGCTGACTTTGCCATCTTCCAGAACCGGCGGGCTTATCGGCGTTAGCCGCCGTTTTCGTGCGGTGGGCGGGCTGTGCGCACTTGGCGGCACCCCGGCAGACCCCCCAGAGGGGGAATATATTCGGACAGTGCGCAGGTTTGGATATAAAAAAACAAGCAGAAAATCAGGCTTAGGGCCTGCTCTAAAAAAACGTGCGCCATATGCAACCAGCATATTGCTTTCCCGAAAATAAATCTGTAAAATGATAGTATGAATTTGGAGGCCATTTTTGCATCAATCAAGAAGGAGAGAATGACGTGAAAAAGCTGAAACGATGGCTCAGTGGGCTGATGGTCTGCGCCATGCTTCTGACCATGCTGCCGGTGCCGGCCATGGCTGCGGATACGCTGGCCAGCGGCACCTGCGGCGACAACCTGACCTGGACCCTGACCGACGACGGCATCCTGACCGTCTCCGGCACGGGAGCCATGGAGAACTACACTTCGAGTGCGTTTGCCCCATGGTACACATACCGTATGGGCGTCACCAGCGTGGTCGTCGAGGAGGGAGTCACCTCCATCGGTGCTTACGCGTTCTACAACTGTACCGTGCTGACCGATGTTGCCATTCCGGACAGTGTCGAATCTATCGACACCGCCGGGTTTTCCGGCTGCACCGTGCTGCCCCATATCACCATTCCCGTCAGCGTCACATCCATTGGAAATTCCGCGTTCAACAACTGCACCAAGCTGGCCACTGTATACTACGGCGGCAGCAAGGAGGATTGGAGCGCCATCACCATCGGTTCCGGCAACACCAAGCTGACCGGCGCCCTGATCTCTTACAATGGTCTCTATGACGCCGGGACCTGCGGAGACGAACTGATCTGGACCCTGACTGAGGACAATGTGCTGACCATCTCCGGGCAGGGGGATATGACGAGTTATACATCCTATTCCGCTGTCCCCTGGTACAAGTACAGGACTAACATCGCCGAGCTGGTCCTTGAGAACGGCATTACCTCCATCGGCGATTATGCCTTCTACGGATGTACCAAACTGACCAATGTCACCATTCCGGAGGGCGTCACCTCTATCGGCAGTTCTGCGTTCTACAACTGCACCAGCCTGACCGGCGTCTCCATCCCGGAGGGTGTCGCCTCTATCGGCAGTTCCGCGTTCTATAACTGCTCCAAACTGACCGGCGTCTCCATTCCGGAGGGCGTCACCTCTATCGGCAGTTCCGCGTTCTATAACTGTGCCAGGCTGACCAATGCTGTCATCCCGGAGAGCGTCACCTCCATCGGGGATTCCGCGTTCTCCGGCTGCACCAGCCTGACCACTGCTGTCATTCCTGATGGTATCACCACGATTGCAACAAAAGTGTTTTATAACTGTACCGCCCTGGCCTCGGTGACCATCCCCAGCAGTGTTCTCTCCATTATGTCCAGCGCGTTTGGCAATTGCACCGGCCTGACCCAGGTATACTACGGCGGTATTCAGATCCAGTGGGACGGCATCACCATCGCCAGCGGCAACACGCCTCTGACCAGCGCTTTCATTGCCTATGGCGGCTCCAACATGATTAGCGGCACCTGCGGGGACAGTCTGACCTGGACACTGACCTCCGACGGCGTCCTGACCATCTCCGGGGAGGGCGCCGTGCCGGACTATTCTTCGGCTTCCGGGGCCCCCTGGTATAAGTGGAAAGCGTCGATTACCTCCCTGGTCGTTCAGGAGGGCGTCACCTCCATTGGCAATCATAGCTTCAATGGTTACACCGAGCTGACCCACGTCACCCTCTTGGGCGGTTTGACCTCCATTGGGAATAATGCGTTCAGGGGCTGTACCGGCCTGACCGATGTCACGATCCCGGAAGGTGTTTCCACTATCGGAAGCTTCGCCTTCTACAGCTGTACCAGCCTGACCACAGTCACCATCCTGGCGGGGGTCACCTCCATTGGAAACTCCGTCTTCAGTGGCTGCACCAGCCTGACCGGGATCGCCATTCCCGACAGCGTTACCTCCATCGGTGATTATGTGTTCAACAACTGTGATAACCTGTCCACATTTTATTACAGTGGAAATAAAAGCCAGTGGTACCGGCTGGCATTTGAAGTGCCCGGCATGATGATCTATTTCAACAGCACCGGCCCGGAAAACGCGGACGATAGCAACGCCGGCAGCTATGCCGGATACGGTGTTACCGGTAACCTGACCTGGGCCGTGGAAAGTAACGGCACCCTGACCATTTCCGGCCAGGGAGCCATGGAGAATTACACTTCATCCACGGCCCCCTGGGAGAAATACCGCTCCTCTATCACCAGCGTGGTCGTTGAGGACGGTGTTACCTCCATTGGTGATTATGCGCTCTATAACTGCACCGGCTTGACCGAGGCCTCCATTCCAGACAGCATAACCTCCATCGGCAACTTCGTGTTCAATGGCTGCGCCGGCCTGACTGAAATCACCATTCCGGACAGTGTCACTTCCATCGGCTTCTCCGCGTTCTCTGGCTGCACCAGTCTGACTGAAATCACCATTCCGGACGGCGTCACCTCCATCAACAGTCTTGCGTTCTCTGGCTGCACCGGGCTGACCAGCATTGCTGTCCCAGGCAGCGTCACTTCCATCGGTTTCTCTGTGTTTTCTGGCTGCACCGGCCTGACCCAGGCTGTCATTGGCAGCGGTGTCACCTCCATTGGCAGTTCTATGTTCTCTGACTGCACCGGGCTGACCAATATTATCATCCCGGAGAGCGTTGCCTCCATCGGAGGAGCCGCTTTCTCCAACTGCCCTAACCTGGCCGCCATTTATTACGGCGGCAGCAAAAATCAGTGGTATCATATAGAGCCCAGTTTGACCGGTACCACGGTCTACTTCAACAGCACCGGCCCGGAAGATGCGGATGACAGCGACAGCAGTATTGGCAGCTATATTGCGCATGGCACCACCGGTGATCTGATCTGGGAATTGGGGGCCGATGGGACCTTGACCATCTCCGGCACGGGGACCATGCCGGATTATTCCTCTTACGTGCCTTGGTACAGTTATCGCAGCTCTATTACCAATGTGTTCATCTCGGACGGCGTACAGTCCATCGGCAATTCCGCATTCCATTACTGCTCTTATCTGACTGAGGTCACGATTTCGGACAGCGTCACTTCCATCGGCGATTCCGCGTTCGCTGACTGCACCAGCCTGACCAGCATTGTTATCCCAGGCAGCGTTACTTCCATTGGCAGCACCGCCTTTTACTGCTGTTCCGGCCTGACCGAGATCGCCATCCCGGCGGGCATCACCACTATTGAAAGCGGTGTGTTTTTCCACTGCACCGGGCTGACCAGTATCACCATTCCGGATGGCGTCACGTCCATTGAAGACGCT
>JAUNGH010000285.1 GCA_030524605.1 Oscillospiraceae bacterium
CGCAGCTCGGCGCCCACGGTCTCCATCTGGTGCTTGGCCAGGATGGCGCGGCTGGCGTTGAAGAAGCAGCGGCCGTTCTTGTTCTCCGCGATCCACTTGCCGGCGAAGGTGCCGTTCTGGATGTCGGTCAGGACGGCCTTCATGTTCTTCTTGGTCTCCTCATAGGGCAGGATGCGGGGGCCGGAGACATACTCGCCGTACTCGGCGGTGTCGGAGATGGAGTAGTTCATCATGGCGACGCCGCCCTTGTTGATCAGATCGATGATGAGCTTCATCTCGTGGATGCACTCGAAATAGGCGTTTTCGGGGGCGTAGCCGGCTTCCACCAGGGTCTCGAAGCCCAGCTTCATCAGCTCCACGACGCCGCCGCACAGGACGGCCTGCTCGCCGAAGAGGTCGGTCTCGGTCTCGTCCTGGAAGGTGGTCTCCATGACGCCGCCCCGGGCGCCGCCGATGCCTGCGGCGTAGGCCAGGCCGATGTCATAGGCTTTGCCGGTGGCGTTCTGCTCCACGGCGATCAGGCAGGGCACGCCCTTGCCCGCCACGTACTGGCTGCGGACGGTGTGGCCGGGACCCTTGGGGGCGATCATCAGCACGTCCACGTCCGCGGGGGGGACGATCTGCTTGAAGTGGATGTTGAAGCCGTGGGCGAACATCAGGGCGTTGCCGGCCTCCAGGTTGGGGGCGATGTCCCGCTTGTAGACGTCGGCCTGGACCTCGTCGTTGATGAGGATCATGACGATGTCGGCCCACTTGGCGGTGTCGGCCACGCTCATGACCTTCAGGCCGGCCTCCTCCACCTTGGCCCAGTTCTTGCTGCCGGGACGCAGGCCCACGCACACGTCGCAGCCGGACTCCTTCAGGTTCAGCGCATGGGCGTGGCCCTGGGAACCGTAGCCGATGATGCCGATCTTCTTGCCGTCCAGCTTGCCCAGGTCACAGTCCTTCTCATAATACATTTTTGCCATATTCGTATTCCTCCTTCAATTTGCTGTCATCATATATCGTGCTACGCCCTCTTTCGATGGCGATAGTACCGGTTTTTGCGATCTCCAGGATGCCGAAGTCCTCCAGCATCCCGATCAGGGCGGTGTTCTTGCTCTGGCTGCCGAACACCCAGAGGGTCAGGGAGTCCTTCGCCACGTCGATGACCTTGGCCCGGAAAATGTTCACCAGCTGGATGATCTCGTCCCGGGCGGAGCGGTCGGCGGCGGTGACCTTGATCAGCGCGATCTCCCGGCGGATGCAGGTCTCCTCGTCCAGGATCTTCACCGCCTTGACGGGCAGCAGCTTCCGGCACTGGGCGGCGATCTGCTCGATCATCAGCCCGTCCCCCACCAGCTCGATGGAGATGCGGGTGATGCCGGGCTTGTCCGTGGCGCCGGAGACGATGGACTCAATGTTGTAGCCCTTCCGGGAGAACAGCCGGGACACCTGGCTCAAAACGCCGGGGACATCCTCCACCAGAATGCACAGGGTATAGAGCTTCCGCTCCGTGTCCAGTTGTTTTTTCATTTGGTACCCTCCTTCAGCAGGAAATCCGTAATGGGGGAGCCGGCAGCCACCATGGGCCGCACCATCTCGTCGATGTCCAGCACGCAGTCGATGACCGCGCCGGTGCCGCAGGCGAGGGCTTTGGCGAAGGCGTCCTCCATCTCCGCCCGGGTGGTGGCCCGATAGCCCTTCAGGCCGTAAGCCTCCGCCAGCTTTACAAAGTCGGGGCCCCGGTCCAGGGTGGTCTCGGAAAAGCGCTTGCCGTAGATCAGGTTCTGCCACTGGCGGACCATGCCCAGGGTGCCGTTGTTGAACACCACGGTGATGATGGGAAGGCCGTAGTGCTCCACGGTACACAGCTCGTGGCAGTTCATGCGGAAGCAGCCGTCGCCGGTGACGTGGACCACCCGCTTGTCCGGGTTGCCCATCTGGGCGCCGATGGCGGCGCCCAGACCGAAGCCCATGGTGCCGAAGCCGCCGGAGGTCAGCAGCTGGCCGGGGTAGTCGAAGTGCAGGTA
>JAUNGH010000033.1 GCA_030524605.1 Oscillospiraceae bacterium
CCGACATGGTGTTCATCACCGCCGGCATGGGCGGCGGCACCGGCACCGGCGGCGCCCCCATCGTGGCGGAGATCGCCAAGGAGATGGACATCCTCACCGTGGCGGTCGTCACCAAGCCCTTCGGCTTTGAGGGCCGCCGCCGCATGCAGCAGGCGGAAAAGGGCATCGCCGAACTGGAGGGGAAGGTGGACTCCCTGGTCATCATCCCCAACGAGCGGCTGAAGCACGCCACCGACCAGAAGATCACCTTCGCCAACGCCTTCGAGATCGCCGACGATGTGCTGCGCCAGGCGGTGCAGTCCATCTCCGACCTGATCCGGGACACCGGCTTTATCAACCTGGACTTTGCCGATGTCACCGCCATCATGAAAAACGCGGGCATGGCCCACATGGGCGTGGGCCGCGCCGCCGGCAAGGGCAAGGCCGAGGAGGCCGCCAAGATGGCCATCTCCAGCCCCCTGCTGGAGACCTCCATCGAGGGCGCCAAGGGCGTGCTCATCAACGTTACCGGCTCCATGGACATCGGCCTGGAGGAAGTGGAGCAGGCCGCCAGCCTGGTGCAGGCCGCCGTCCACCCCGACGCTCTCACCATCTTCGGCGCCACCTTCGACGAGACGCTGGACGACGAGATCCGCGTCACCGTTATCGCCACCGGCTTTGACAAGGCCCCCGGCCAGCTTCCCAAGGTCGCGCCCGCACAGAGCGGCGCTTCCGCCGCGCCGGAGCCTGTGCCTCTGAAGGAGGAGGACGTGCCCAAGCCCGAGGCGGAGGACGACCCCTTCGACGATATTTTCAAAATTTTCAACAAGCGCGACTGAACAATTTTTGGAGGACCCCGCAGACTTTTGCCTGCGGGGTCCTTTTTCGCGCCCTGAATTTCCGGGACGGCAAACCGTACCATGGTCGCGCTGCCGCTTTTTGCTTGGCGTGGTTTTGACCCATCCGCAGATGATAATGGTGCCGGCGGGCTTTCTGTGCCTCCGGCAGATTTTTAAAAAGGGGTGATTTGATTGTATGGACCATCGCAAATCGCAAAGCGGCTCCTCCAGGGAGGGACGGCGCTCCTTGCGGCGCTTTTTCTTTGCGCCCCGCAGCTGGCCATGGCCGCCGGTGTGACGGCGGACGGCGGCGCACCGGCCGCCCGAATGCTGGTCCCAGTAGGGCACACGGTGGGCATCAAGCTGTTTGCCCGGGGCGTCGTGGTGGTAAAGCTGTCTGACGGCGGCACGCCCGCCAGGGAGTGCGGCCTGCGGACCGGCGACATTATCGTCAGCTGCGGGGGCACCAGCGTGACCTCCGCGGAGCAGTTCCAGTCCCTTTTGCAGGAGAACGGGAACTCTGCTACCGCCCTTCAGGTCCGCCGGGACGGCGGCAGCATGACGCTCTCCGTGGAGCCGGCGCAAAACGACCAGGGAAGCTACTGCATCGGCGCCTGGATCCGGGACAGCATGGCGGGCATCGGCACCATGACCTATTACGACCCGGCCACCGGCGCCTTCGGCGCCCTGGGCCACGGCATCACGGACGTGGACACGGCCCAGCTGATGCCGTTTTCCAACGGCTCCATCCTGCCCTCCACCGTAAAAGCGGTGAAAAAGGGCGAATGCGGCGCGGCAGGCGAGCTGCGGGGCGACTTTGACCTGACCTGCGACCTGGGCGAGCTGTGCGCCAACACCGATTGCGGCGTCTTCGGAACGCTGGCGGAGGAGGACTACGCCCCCGTTCTGGGTGACGCGGTGCCCGTGGGCGCGGCCCGGGCCGGCAGCGCCGTCATCCGCTCCAACGTGGAGGGAGACGAGGTGCGGGAATATGAGATCGAAATTTTAAAGGTGGTCTCCAATGCCGCGAACGGACGGGACATGGTGATCTCCGTCATCGACCCGGAGCTGATCGCCGCCACCGGCGGCATCGTCCAGGGCATGTCCGGCAGCCCGATCCTGCAAAACGGACAGCTGGTGGGCGCTGTGACCCATGTTTTATTGAACGACCCGACAAAAGGATATGGAATTTCCATCGAAAATATGCTGAAAGCGGCGGAGTGAGACTCCGCGCAGGCCGGACGGCGCTGCCGTCCGGCCTGCGAAGGCTGTTACGCAATCGTTGACGAAAAAGTTTGCGCAAGTATCGAAAAATATTTACGGGATTTTAGCGAAAAACCGTGGAAATGTCCAATGCTATTCGAAAATATTGTATAAAAAGTCGCAAACGTTTGCCTTGATTTTTACAGAGGAGTGCAGTATACTGTGGAAGCAAAACTGGGAAATAGGAAGTTGCTGCCATGTCTACCCTTCTATCAGTCTCCATTGCCATTCTGGCGGGCCTGCTGATGACCCGCGTGATCCACCCGCTGAGGCTGCCGGATGTCACGGCCTATCTGATGGCCGGCGTTCTGATCGGCCCCTATTGTCTGGGCGCCATGCACATCAGCGGACTGGGCTTTGTCTCCGCCGACGCGGTGAGCCGGATGTCCCTGGTCTCGGAGGTGGCACTGGGCTTTATCGCGTTTTCCATTGGAAATGAATTCCGCTTGAAGGATCTGAAGGCCACGGGGCGGCAGGCCACCGTCATCGGCATTTTCCAGGCCCTGACGGCCACGCTGCTGGTGGACCTGGCGCTGGCGGCCGTCCATTTTGCCATGCCGGACAAGCTGTCCGTGGCGCAGGCCATTACCTTGGGCGCCATCGCCACCGCCACCGCTCCCGCCGCCACGCTGATGGTGGTGCGGCAGTACAAGGCCAAGGGACCGCTGACGGACCTGCTGCTGCCCATCGTGGCCCTGGACGACGCCGTGGGCCTGGTGGTGTTCGCGGTGTCCTTCGGCATCGCCAAGACGCTGGTCAGCGGCGAGGTGGATCTGGTCTCCATCCTGGTGAACCCCCTTGTGGAGATTGTGGGCTCGCTGCTGCTGGGCGCCGTGATGGGCTGGCTGCTGACCCAGCTGGAAAAGCTGTTCCACTCCAATACCAACCGCCTGAACATGACCATTGCCTTCGTGTTTCTGACCGCCTCCCTGGCCATGCTGGAATTTGAGGCGGGTCCCGTCACCGTCGGCTTTTCCTCGTTGCTGGTGTGCATGATGCTGGGCACGGTGTTCTGCAACCTCTGCCCCCTGTCCGAAGACCTGATGGGCGCGGCGGACAAGTGGACGTCTCCGCTGTTCGCGCTGTTCTTCGTCATCAGCGGCGCCGAACTGGAACTGAACGTGTTCCTGGACGCCGCCATCGTGTGCATCGGCGTGGTCTATATCGTGTTCCGCTCCGCGGGCAAGTACATCGGCGCGTACATCAGCGCCAGGTGGACCCGCTGCGCGCCCAATATCTGCAAGTACCTGGGCATCACGCTGCTGCCCCAGGCGGGCGTGGCCCTGGGAATGTGCACCACCGCCATGCAGCTGGGCGAACAGGGCGGCCTGATCCGCAACATCACGCTGTTCTCCGTGCTGGTGTATGAGATGGTAGGCCCGCTGCTGACGCGGCAGGCCCTGACCAAAGCCGGCGATATCAGGCCCATGTCCGACGAAATCCGCAACCGCCGCAAGACTAAGCTGGAGGCTGTCAAAAAGAGCGGCAAATAAAAAAGCTCCCCCGGATGGGCCCATCCGGGGGAGCCTTTTTAATACCCGGCCAGTTTGGCATTCAGCTTGCGGTAGATGCGCTCCCGGAACCAGGGCTCCGTGGAGACGGCGACGGCGTCCTCCAGGCCGAACCAGCCAAGGCGGCTGTTCTCATCCGGCTTGCAGCGCACCGGCAGGGCCGGGTCGGCCTCCAGCAAAAAGGTGAGGTTCAGGTGCAGGTGGGAGGGGACGTACCGCCCCCGCTTTTCGTGGCCGCTGACAGGCAGGATCTCCAGAGAGTAGATATCCTCCGTCACGGGCCGCACCGCGGTCAGGCCGCTCTCCTCCCGAACCTCCCGCACCGCTGCGGCCAGCAGGTCGCGCTCGCCGTCGGCGTGGCCACCCAGCCAGGCCCAGGAGCCGTACAGGTTGTGCCGGGCCAGCAGGACTTGCTTCCGGTCCGGACTGACCACCCAGGCCGAGACAGTCAGGTGGGCGGACGGGTTCTCCCGGCTGTACAGTTCCTCGCCGCTTTGCAGGCGGCGCAGCAGCTCTGCGCGGTCCCGCTCCTCCTGCTCGTTCCAGGGCCGGTAAGCCGCCAGCGCAGCGGTGAGCTCCATGGCATTTCCTCCTGTCAAACGTTGTTGCCCACCTATGATAGCACATTCTGACGAAAAAAGAAAGAGAAGCCTGAAACCCTTGGGGGAGAAGGGATACATCAGTCTCGAAAAATATGTCGAACGATTCGTGGAATAATTTTACAGACGCGCCTTGAAAATCCTGTAATTTTATGCTAGTTTATAGAAAACGGATTCACGAATCCGTCGCAAATTCTGGGAAAAGGACAAGGGGTACTATGGACAACAGAAGAACTGTATTGCTGGCAGATGCCAACGAGGGTTTCCGCGCAATGCTGCGGGAGGCCATAGAGAAAATAGAGGGATTCACGGTTGTGGGTTCCACTGGGGATGGGGCGGAAGCTTTACAGTTGATGGACCGGTATCATCCTGACCTGGCGGTGATGGACGTGGTGCTGCCGGGTCTGGACGGCCTGGGCGTGCTGCGCCAGCGGAAGGCCCAGGGTGGCGGGCAGCCCAAGGTCATCCTGGTCTCCGCCTTCTGCACCGATCAGGTGGTGGCCGAGGCCATGTCGATGGGCGTGAGTTACTTCCTGCCCAAGCCCTGCGAGCCGGAGGCCCTGCTGGACCGGATGCAGAGTGTGTTTGAACAGCCCGCCACCCCGGAGCAGCATGCCGCCGCGCTGAAGAACATGGTCACGTCCGTCATCCATGAGATCGGCGTCCCCGCCCATATCAAGGGCTACCAATACCTGCGGGAGGCCATCATCATCGCCGTGAACGACATGGAGGTCATCAACGCCGTCACCAAGGTGCTGTACCCCGCCGTGGCCAAGCGCTTCGGCACTACCCCCAGCCGGGTGGAGCGGGCCATCCGCCATGCCATCGAGGTGGCCTGGGACCGGGGCGACCTGGAGACGCTGCAAAAGTACTTCGGTTACACAGTGAGCAACGCCAAGGGCAAGCCCACCAACTCGGAATTTATCGCAATGATCGCAGACCGTCTGGTGCTGGAGATGAAGAACGGCCGCGGGCTGACCATGTGAGCGAACAGTCAAAAAGGAGAGGCACAGCCTCTCCTTTTTTATGCGGTTCTCAGGTTTTCTCCAATGACAGCCATTTGGGCAGGTGTGGGTTCCTCATCCAGAGTCAGGTCCACGACCCGGTCACCGAAGAACAGCAGGTACTCATCACGCACATCTCCGCCGTCCCAGCACTTGCGGTAGACCGCGTCGGCGCCCCAGCGCTCCGGCGCCTCCTGGGGCAGCCAATCCCAGTTGAACGCGACGGTAATGGCCCCATGGACGCGGACGGAGAAGCCGGTGTTTTCCAGATAGTCCCATACCACCACATCCCGCAGCCAGGGCTGGCGGATGTCTGTGATCTCATAGCTGAGGGAGAGATGGGAGGCGCCGGTCTGGACCCGCTCCCAGCAGGTGCTGCGGGCGAGAAAAACGGACTGGGAGTCGGAGCGATTCCGGGAGACGTGCTCGTAGGACTGTCCGGTCAGATCCTGCGTGGTCAGGGGCAGGTCAATGGGAGTTTTGTCGTAAGTGAAGCCCTGGTAGGTATAGGTCCCCCCATCGGAGCGGAATTCATCCCAGTGGACCGCGCAGTAGGCTGCTCCGCTGATGAGAGCAAAGGCCAGAACGAAGCTGGCGGCCACCGTCACGGCCCGGTTGACGCCGGTGGAGCAGCCGGAGCGCTTCATCAGTGCCTTGATGCCGTTGACGGAGCATTGCAGCAGGACCGTTGCCAGGAGCGCGCCGGCCCCCACCACGGCGGCGTACTGCCCGCCCAGGGAGAAAAGCCAGAGAAGGACGAGGGACACCAGAATGACGAGGCCGGCGGCCTGGAAGCCGCGGCGGCCGCGGGTGGGCGTGAAGCTGCCGTCCAGTTCCGCCGCCCGTCTTGCCCTGCGGCGCCAGAGAAAGTAGGAGGTCAGCTCTGCCGCACAATAGGCAATGGCCAGGGGCCAGCAGAGCATGAAGAGTGGGAAAGAGGGGCGGGCCAGCGTATCGGCGGGGTGCTTCCACAGGTCGGAGAGCTGCATGCCCATTTGCAGGAAGTACAGGGCGAGCAGAACGATGTGGCCGGGCAGAAAATTCCGCTTCATGGCGCGGTGGATGTTGTCCAGTTGGACGGCGGCGTCCGTCTCGATGGGAACGGGGGTATCCGACTCGTTGGCGAAGATCAACATCTGCGCCCAGGAGGCCACCGGCTTCCAGCCAGCCGCGGCGCAGTAGTCCCGGAAGGTCTGCTGGTCCTCGCCGGGGCTGGAGTCAAAGTCCGAGGCAGTGGGGAAATAGACCACGGCAAAGCGGACGGCCCTGGGCTCCGTCCGGCGGTACCGCCAGCACCAGTTTCCCATCTTTTCCAGCATCCAGCCCTTGGCGGCCATCTGCTCCAGATGGGCCCGGATGCCGGTGTGGTCGTAGAAGGAATAGAGGCCGATCTCGCGTTTCGTACTTTTCATGGCGCGTTCCCTCCCCGGCCCGTCTGGGCCTCGTAGTCCGCCGCCAGGGTCAGCAGGCGGCGGTATTCGTCGTCCAGCATCCGCTGTCCCGTCTCCGTGATCAGATAGCTCCGCTTCCGGCCCTCCACGCGGGTTTCCGAGATCATCCCCGCCTGGAGAAAGCTCTCCAGCAGGTTGTAAAGCGTCCCCGGGCCCACGGCCACCCGGCCATGGGTCAGCGCGGATACCTGTGCCATGATGTCCGTGCCGCAGCACTCCCGCCGCAGGCACAGCAGGATGTAGAACATCTGCTCCGTCAGGGTTTGGAATTTCTCCCGCGCCATGGCGGCACCCCCCTCTATTATCGAATATCGTTATTTATGGCCTCATTATATTATCGAATATCGCTATTGTCAAGGAGAACTTTGCGGCTTGCCTTTTCCGGCGGGATATGCTATCTTAAAATAAAACGACACAGGAAAAGAGGAGAGCCAACCATGACATATTCCTTCCGCCCCCGGGGAGTCTGCTCCCGGGAGATGCGGGTAGAGGTGGACGACCAGGGCGTCATCCGGGAGCTGCAGGTCCTGGGCGGGTGCAGCGGCAATCTGCAGGGCATCGCCGCCCTGGTGCGGGGCATGCCCGCCAAGGAGGCCGTGGAGCGCCTGAAGGGGATCCGCTGCGGCTTCAAGGATACCTCCTGCCCGGACCAACTGGCCCGGAATCTGGAGAAGCTGCTGGAAAAACAGTGAGGCAGAGGGGCTGTGTTGCAGGCAGCCCTTTTGTACTGCCCGTGATGTGTGCGGGCGAAAAAGAGGAGAGAGTTTGGAACTATGAAGATCGTGTTGGTCATCGACCAGTTTGACGACGCCAATAACGGCACCACCATCAGCGCCCGCCGCTTTGCCACGGCCCTGAAGGAGCACGGCAACGAGGTGCGGGTCATCGCCATCGGCAAGCCTGCGGATTATAAGTACGCGGTGCGGCAGATGAAATTCCCGCCGGTGGTGGAGCATCTCATCACCAGCCAGGGCATGCGGCTGGCCGTTCCCAACAAGCACGTCTTTGAAAAGGCGGCGGCCTGGGCGGACGTGGTGCACTTTATGATGCCCTCGCCCCTGGCCATCACGGGCCTGCGGCATGTGGAGAAGCTGGGCATCCCCCACACGGGGGCCTTCCACTGCCAGCCGGAGAACATCACCTTCACCCTCCACATGGGCAACAGCCGCCGGGCCAACGACCTGTTGTACCACGGCTTCCGGGATACCTTTTTCAACCGCTTCACCCACATCCACTGCCCCAGCAACATGATCGCAAACCAGCTCCGCCAGCACGGATACACCGCGCAGCTGCATGTGATCTCCAACGGCATCAGCCCCCAGTATTTCTACGATAAGAAGCCGAAGGAGGACTGGATGCAGGGGTACTTCAACGTGCTGATGGTGGGCCGCTACGCCGGGGAAAAGCGGCAGGACGAGCTGATCGAGGCCTGCGCCAAGTGCCGCCACGCCCGGGAGATCCAGGTTATCCTGGCGGGCAAGGGGCCGCTGGAGAAGAAGTACCGCAAGCTTGCGGAGAAGCTGCCCAACCCCATCGTCATGCAGTTCTACGAGCCCGCTCGCCTGATCGAGATCCTGCACATGGCGGACCTGTATGTCCACACCTCCGACGCGGAGATCGAGGCCATGAGCTGCATGGAGGCCTTTGCCTGCGGCCTGGTGCCCGTCATCGCGGACTCCCCCCGGTCCGCCACGCCCCAGTTTGCCCTGGACGAGCGGAGCCTGTTCCCGGCGGGGGATACGGACACCCTGGCGGAGCGCATCGATTACTGGATCGACCACCCGGAGGAGCGGCAGGAGATGGAGCGGCGCTACGCCGGGCACGCCAAGAATTACGCCCTGGACCGCTCCATTGAGCAGACGGAGGAGATGTTCCGCCTGGCCATTGCCGAACAGAAGGGCCAATAACATCAGGATACCACAGCCGCCGGAAGCACCGGCGGCTGCTTTTTTGCATACCATGGAGCAGTAACTAAGGAGGAGTGAACGATGGCTTATTCCGACCGTGAGCTGCTGGCGCGGCTGATCCAATGCGAGGCGGGCGGCGAGGGGGAGACCGGCATGAAGGCGGTAGCGGGCGTGGTGATGAACCGGGTCCACGCCAAGGGCGGCGAATACGCCCGGGTGGGCCAGGGCAGCATCCGCAACATCATCTTTCAGCCCTACCAGTTCGTCTGCGCCAGCGAGACGGAGGGCGGCGCCTATAACCCCCAGAATATCTATAACATGCGGCCTGAGCAGATTCACTACGATATCGCCGACTGGGCCATCGCGGGGAACCGGATACCGGACGTGGCGGAATCCCTGTGGTTTTACAATCCCTTTGGTCCCACCTGCCGCTCCCGCTTCCCCTCGGACGTGGGATACTGGCAGACGCGCATCGGCGACCACTGCTTTTATAACCCGACAGATGCTTATTACAAGACTTGAGAGGTGTCATGATGGTACATTATCCGAATACTTACGCGCCCGGACTGTCCGGGCAGACGATGGACGGACGCCCGCTCTCCCGGATGGACTGGTCTGCGGAGATCACGCCGGGCCCGGAGAACCAGATCCGTCCCGCCTCGGACACGGGGATGGGCGGCATGGCGGAAATGCCCGGAGACCTGTCCGCCGGCATGGGCGGAACGCCCAGAAGCATGATGGGCGGCACGGCCGGAACGCCCGGCGGGATGATGAACGGAATGCCCGGCGAGATGATGAACGGAACGCCCGGCGGCATGATGGGCGCGTCCGGCGGCATGATGGCCCGGAACGGGCGGATGTTCCCCATGAACGGAGAGATGAGCCAGCAGGGCGGCGGCCTGAACATGCAGCGGACCGGCCTGCCCGACGAGGTGATCGAGGCCCCCACCACGGTGGATGAGGCGTATCGCGGCTCCCTGAAGGCGATGCTGAATCGCTATATCGGCAGCTATGTGGTCGCCACCTTCCTGTTGGGCACCCAGGGGACGGTCGCCTGGGAGGGGACGCTGTTCGACGTGGGCAACGACTTTGTGACGATCTATCAGGAGCCCCGGGACCGCTATATCGTCAGCGATCTCTACTCTTTGAAATATATCGAATTTTACGACACCAAGCGCCGGGAACTGTGCGAGGCCCTGATCCAGCAGAACGGCTGGCAGAACAACGGCTGAACGCCGCTTTTCCGGAAGGGGATTGCGGAAAGGGGCGGTCTGTGCTAAGATTTGGGCATCACGAAGGATAAAGGAGGATCCCTATGGAGTTTGAAAAACTGTCCGCAGAGCGGTATTCCCTCCGCAAATTCAGCGACAAGCCGGTGGAGGACGAAAAGCTGGCCCTGATCCTGGAGTCCGGCCGCAACGCCCCCACCGCCCATAACAACCAGCCCCAGCGCATCTTCGTCCTCCGGACGCCAGAGGCATTGGAAAAGGCTGACGGCTGCACCAGCATGCACTTTCACGCCCCGATGATGCTGGCGGTGGCCTATGACCCCGCTGCTGCCTGGGTGCGGGAGCTTGACGGAAAGAACCACGGCGAGATCGACGCCGCCATCGCCGTCACCCAGATGATGCTGCAGGCGGCGGACCTTGGGCTGGGCACCACCTATATCGGTGTGTTCGACCCGGAGAAGCTGCTGGCGGCCTTTCCGGAGATGGCGGGCCTGCGGCCCATCGCCCTGCTGCCCCTGGGTTACCCCGCCGAGGGCGCCCATCCCGCACGGCTCCACAATGACCGCAAGCCCCTGGAGGAGCTGGTCAAATACCTGTGAAAAAAGAGACTGCCGCAGGCAGTCTCTTTTTTCGCACTTTTTCGATGTCCGGATTACCGGCGCCGGCCGCGGCCCCGGTAACTGCTGCCCCGGCTGCGGCCAACGCTGCGGCCGTAGCGGTAGCGCCTGCGGCTGAACAGCAGCTTCCAGACGATCAGCGCCGCGATCAGAACCGCCAGCACCACCAGGGCCACCCGGACGCTGGTCTTGGCAAAGAACAGCCGCACGTCCCGCCAGAAGGTCAGCAGTCTGGACGCCTCCACGTCGTTGGCGGCCAGGAGATCCACGGTGGCGTAAACCGTATCGTCATAAACCAGGTCCAGGGTGCCCAGCTTCTGCCCGGACTTCACCGGGGCCTCCACCGTCTCCTGCAAAAGGGAGACGCGCTGTTCCAGGTCGTCCGGCTTCAGGACCTTGGGCATCAGGACCTCGGTGTCCTGGGCGGTGACGGCCAGAACGTGGTCGATCTTGGACAGGGAGACGGGCACCTCACGGATCTCCCGCTGGCCCTCCATAACGGTTTGATAGGTAAAGCTGTCAAAGGCCCAGTTGAACAGCAGGTTCGTGTCGTAAAAACTGTAGGTGCGGATCTCGTTGTTCTCCAGCGTCACCCGGTCGCCGCCCAGCACCACGCTGATGAAGCTGAGACTGCCCCGGGTGGCGGAGGACACCAGGCAGTGCCCCGCGTCGGAGGTGGAGCCGGTCTTGATGCCGTGGGCGTCGGAATTGAGGTAGCCCCGGGACCACCAGGCGCCAATGAGGTAGTTGGTGGTGTGCAGTGTCCGGGCGTCGGAGAGGTTGGTGGCAGGGACCGTATAGGTGGCGGTGTCGCAGATGCGCATGAAGTCGGGGTGGGTCATGGCCTCCTTCGTGATCAGGTACATGTCCCAGGCGGAGGTGTAGTGCTGGGAGTCGTGGAGGCCGTTGGGGTTGACGAAGTGGGTGTTCTTGCAGCCCAGCTCCGCCGCCTTTTCGTTCATGTTCGCCACAAAGGCGTCCACCGAGCCGGAGACGGCCTCCGCCAGAATGTCGCAGGCCTCGTTGGCGGAGACCACCAGCATGCAGTACAGCAGATTTTCCACCGTCATGGTCTCGCCCGCCTGGATGTTGGCGGAACTGCCGTCGTCGGACAGGCCGGACAGGGCGGAGGCGGTGGCGGTGATCTCCTGGTTCATGGCCAGCTTGCCGCTGTCGATGGCCTCCAGGGTCAGCAGGGCGGTCATGATCTTGGTCAGGCTGGCGGGATACAGCTCCTGATGCTCATTTTTAGCGTAGACCGCCAGGCCGGTGTTGGCGTCCACCAGCAGGGCCGCCTTGCACTGGATGTCCGGCTCCTCCGGCAGGACGGGCTTTTCCGTCCCGTCGGCGGCGGCAAAGGGCACGGCCCACAGGCTCATGACCAGAACGATCAGCAAAAAAACCGAGAAAAAGCGTTTTGTTTTCATGTCCATCTCCTGCGATCTATGTTATAATCATTATCAGCGGCGAAAAACAGGCGTTTCCTCCGGCAGAATCTGCGCGGATTCGACATATGAACTAGTATACCAAAAAATACGCGGGAGTTCAACAGGAATGGAAAAGGGAAAAATCGCTAAAACGGAATGGCTCCTGTTGGGCATGACGGCGCTGTTTCTGTGTTTTTTGCTGGCGCTGTTTTTCCGGGACCGGGCGGCGCCGGCGGGCGTTGCCATGGAGACGGCGGTGCCACAGGAGGAGCTTCTGCCGGACCTGACGCCCCTGGACCTGAACACCGCCGCGGCGGAGGAGCTGGAGACGCTGCCCGGCATCGGGGAGGAGCTGGCCCGCCGCATCGTGGAGTACCGGACGGAGCATGGGCCGTTTCAAACGGTTGAGGACATTATGCTGGTGTCCGGCATCGGCGAGGGCAAATTTGCCGCGCTGGAGGGCCGGATCACCGTGGACGGAAAGGAAAAGTCATGAAAATTCTGGTGGTGGACGACGAAAAGACCCTGGTCAAGGGCATGAAATTCAATCTGGAGAACGAGGGCTATCAGGTGGAGTGCGCCTACGACGGCGCGGCGGCGGTGGAACTGGCCCGGAACGAGAAGTTCGACCTGCTGATCCTGGACGTGATGATGCCGGAGGTGGACGGCCTGGAGGTCTGCATGCGCATCCGGGAGTTCTCCAACGTGCCCATCATCATGCTGACCGCCAAGAGCGAGGACGCGGACAAGCTGATGGGCTTTGAGTGCGGCGCGGACGACTATCTGACCAAGCCCTTCAACATTCTGGAGCTGAAGGCCCGGGTCCGGGCGCTGCTGCGGCGGGCCGCCGGGGTCCAGCGGGCCCAGGGTGCGGTGCTGACGGCGGGGGACCTGTCCCTGAACACCGAGGAGCGGGTGGCCGTCCGGGACGGGCGGACCGTGGACCTGACCGCCAAGGAGTACGACCTCATCGAGCTTCTGATGCGGAACCCCCGGCGCATCTACAGCCGGGAGAATCTGATGAACGTGGTGTGGGGCTACACCTACGCGGGGGATTACCGCACGGTGGATGTCCACATCCGCCGCCTGCGGGAGAAGCTGGAGAAAAACCCGGCGGAGCCGGACCACATCATGACCAAGTGGGGAGTGGGGTACTATTTCAAGGAATAAGCAGCGGATACGGAGCAGCCTCCGGGTCAAATTCGGCCTGAGCTACCTGCTGATCATCGCGGCGGTGCTGGTGCTGCTGAACACCTATCCCCTGGCGGCGTCCCGGGATATGGTGTTCCGCTCCAAGGAGACCACCATGCAGAGCAGCGTCTCCGTCATGGTGTACTCCCTGTCCGGCCTGGACCGGCTGAACGAAGAGAACGTGGCGGCGGCCATGGCGGTGGTGGAGGAGACCGGCCTCTCCCGCATCCTGGTGACGGACGAGGCGGGCAGGGTTCTCTACGACACCCGGGAGACCGGCGGCGCCGTGGGGAGTTATGTGTTTTTCTCGGAGATTGTCCAGGCCCTGATGGGCTATGACGCGTCCTCCTGCATCTATCAGAACGGCGCCTTCCGCAGCCGGGCGTCCTCGCCGGTGCTGTATCAGAACCGGATCATCGGCGCGGTGTACGCCTATGAGTACGACACCGAACAGGCGGCGCTGCTGGAGGGGCTCCAGAGCAACCTTCTGAAGCTGTCCGCCATGATCGGCGTGGTGGTGCTGGCCCTGAGCCTGATCTTGTCCGTGGCGCTGACCAAGAAGATCGGCCGCCTGCTGACGGCCATCCGCCAGGTGCGGGAGGGCGCCTACAGCCACCGGGCGGACATCGGCGGCCACGACGAGATCGCCCAGATCGGCGAGGAGTTCAACAGCCTGACGGACCGTCTCCAGACCACGGAGAACGCCCGCCGCCGCTTTGTGTCCGACGCGTCCCACGAGCTGAAGACGCCGCTGGCGGCCATCCGGCTGCTGTCGGACTCCATTTTGCAGACGGAGGACATCGACCCCTCCACCACCCGAGAGTTCGTCATGGACATCGGCCAGGAGGCGGAGCGGCTCTCCCGCATCACGGAGGACCTGCTGCGCCTGACCCGGCTGGACAGCGGCGTGCTGGATGCGCCCACGGAAGTGGACGTGCTGCCGGTGCTGGAGCAGGTCATGCGGATGATGGGCCTGGTGGCCCAGGAGAAGGGCGTGGAGATGACCTATGACGCGGCGGAGGGCTGCGTCGTCCAGGCCACGCGGGATGAGATCCACCAGGTCATTTACAACCTGGTGGACAACGCGGTGAAATACTCCGCCGGGGGCGCCGTCCAGGTGTCCCTGGGGATCGAGGGCGGCCAGGTGGCCCTGGCCGTGGCGGACAACGGCCCCGGCATCCCGGAGGCGGACCTGCCCCGCATCTTCGAGCGGTTCTACCGGGTGGACAAGGCCCGCTCCCGTGCCGCCGGCGGCACGGGTCTGGGGCTTTCCATCGTCAGCGACACGGTGCGCCGCCGGGGCGGCACGGTGGAGGCCGTCAACCGCCCTCAGGGCGGCATCGTGTTCACGGTGTGCTGGCCGCTGGCAGAGGGGAGCGTGACGGTATGAAAAGACTGCTGATATCCCTGCTGTGCGGCCTGCTGCTGGTTTCCTGCTGCGCATGCCGGAGGGCGGCGGAGACGCCGGACGAGGCGGCATATGCGCTTTACTTCATGAAATCGGATCTGAAAGAGGCACCCGGCAGTGGAGCTCTGGACACGGAGACCGTCTATCTGCGGGACATGGAGGAGGCGGAGCCTCGCCAGGTGGCGGAGGCCCTGCTGACGGAGCTGCTGAAAGGCCCCCTGCACGAGGGGCTGGAAAGCCCCATCCCGGCGGGGACGGTCCTGCTGTCCCTGGAACTGGAGGGCAGCCGGGCGCTGGTGGACCTGTCGGCGGCCTACGGCACGCTGTCCGGCGTGGCGCTGACGCTGGCGGACTATGCGGTGACGTTGACGCTGACCCAGCTTCCCGAGATCTCGCGGGTGAAGATCACCGTCCGGGGCCAGGAACTGGCCTACCGGGACAAGCAGACCTTTGCCGCCCGGGACGTGCTGCTGGCTCCGGAGGGCGACGTGGTGAGCACCGTGACGGTGACGCTGTACTTCCTGGACGCCGACGGCGCGCTGGCGGGCGAGGAGCGGACGCTGGCCCTGTACGAGGGCGACACCCAGGTGAGCGCCGTGGTCCGGGCGCTGGAAAACGGCCCGGAGAGCAAGGACCTCTCCGCCGCGGCGCCGGAGGGCTTCCGGGTGAAGTCCGCCTGGCTGGAGGAGGACGTGTGCTATGTGAACCTCTCCTCGGCCCTGCTGGAGGAGCTGCCGCCGGAGACGGATCTCTCCCCGGCCATTCAGGCCCTGGGGCGGTCCCTGTGCTCTCTGGAGACGGTGGGCGAGACCTGCTTCCTGGTGGACGGCGAGTTTGCGAATTACTATGGCGCCGTGCATATCGCGGAGCCCGTCACGGGATAAGGGAATCAAAAGCGGCTCTCTCCGCCGGACGGAAACGTCCGGCGGAGAGAGCCGCACCGCTATGCCGCGCCGAAGAAGATGCGCACTGCCAGGGCGGACGCCAGGAAGCCTGTCAGGTCTGCCGCCAGGGCGGCGGGGACCGTGTGGCGAGTCCTGTGGATGCCGGCGGAGCCGAAGTAGACGGCGATGGTGTAAAACGTGGTCTCCGTGC
>JAUNGH010000034.1 GCA_030524605.1 Oscillospiraceae bacterium
ATCTGGCCAAGGCCCGGGCCGACGGTATCGTGACCCGCAGCAACGTCAACCTGAGCGCTTCCATCACCCGCCTGCAGGTGGCCCAGCTGGCCGCCAGCGCCATGAAGCTGAACACCACCAACCTCTCCAGCGTGAAGCCCTTTACCGACACCTCCGACGCCGCCGTCCAGGCCCTGAATGCGGCGGGCATCGTGGAGGGATACTTCTCCAACGGCACCAGCACCTTCAAGCCCAACAACACCCTGACCCGCGGCCAGGTGTCCGCCATCGTCTGGCGGATGCGGAATTACAGCAAGTGATCCCGCGGATGAAAAAAGCATAACCGTTTCCTGAAAAAAACGTGCATCCGGCGGCCCTCAGGGCCCCGGATGCACGTTTTTTGCGGAGGCGTTCCGCCCTCCGGGACGCCCTAGCGGTTCAGAAATTCGTCGGGATCCACCGCATCGCCGTCCTTGGTGACGGAGAAGTGCAGGTGGGGCCCCTGGGCGGCTTCGGCGGCGGCGGTGTCGCCCACGGCGCCGATGATCTGCCCGGCGGACACGACATCGCCCTTTTCCACGGCAGGTTCGGCCTGGAGGTTGGCATAGGTGGTCTGGTAGCCGCCGTCGTGGCGGATGGTCACGGTGGTGCCCATCAGGGCATCGTCCGCCACCGAGGCCACGGTGCCGGAGCAGGCGGCCAGCACGGAGGTGCCGGGTTCGGCGGAGATGTCCACGCCGTCATGGGTCCGCCAGTCCTCCAGAGTCGCGTTGTACACCAGTTGGTCCACGGAGAAGGCGGTCAGGACCTCCCCCTGCAGCGGTGACACGACCAGCCTGGGGGCCTCCGCGACCACGGGGGTGTCATCAATCTCCACCTCGGGCATGGGCGGCGTCTCCGCTACCGGCTCCGGGGCAATGGTCTCCACCACGGCGGGCTTTTCCGGCTCCTCGATCTCCGGCGCGGGGGCAGTCACGGGGGCCTGCGCCGGGGGTTCCGCCTCCGGCGCAGGGGTCTCCTTGCCGTCAAACAGCAAAAAGTAGCCGCTGACGCCCACTACCAGCAGGCAGACCGCCATCGTCACATAAAAGCCGGCGCCGCCCAGGATGGATTTCCACTTGTTTTCCATGTATGGTCCCTCCCTCAAATTTTGGGTCTGAGGGAAGTATGGACAGAATTTTCCTGGTTTATACAAAAAAACCGGGCGGCCGCAGGCCGCCCGGTTATCGTGGCTGAAATTATTTGACGATCAGCGTTTTGCCGTCCATCTCCTCGGGACAGGCCAGGCCCATCACATCCAGGATGGTGGGGGCAATGTCCGCCAGACGGCCGCCGGTCCGCAGCTCCGTGCCGGCACCGCAGAGGATGAAGGGCACCGGATTGGTGGTGTGGGCGGTCATGGGGCTGCCGTCGGGCTCCGTCATCTGCTCGGCGTTGCCGTGGTCGGCGGTGATCATGGCGATGCCGCCCATTTTCAGTGTGGCGTCCACCACGCGGCCCACGCACTCGTCCACGGTCTCCACGGCCTTGACGGCGGCGTTGAACACGCCAGTGTGGCCCACCATGTCGCAGTTGGCGTAGTTCAGGATAATGACGTCGTAAGCCCCGGACTCGATGCGCTCCACGCACTTGTCGCAGACCTCGAAGGCGCTCATCTCCGGCTGGAGGTCATAAGTCGCCACTTTGGGAGAGGCCACCAGCACCCGGTCCTCGCCGGGGAACACGGTCTCGCTGCCGCCGTTGAAGAAGAAGGTCACGTGGGCGTACTTCTCCGTCTCGGCGATGCGCAGCTGGGTCATGCCCATCTGGCTCAGGTACTCGCCCAGGCCGTTGCGGACGGTGATGCGGGGGAAGGCCACCTCCACGTTGGGCATAGTGGCGTCGTACTCCGTGTTGCACACGAAGGTGACGGGGAAGAACTGGCGGGTGAAGCCGTCAAAGTCCGGATCCACCAGGGTCCGGGTGATCTCACGGGCCCGGTCGGGGCGGTAGTTGAAGAAGATCACGCTGTCGTTGTCGGAGATGGTGCCCTCCTGGTCACAGACCACGGGCTCCACAAACTCGTCGGTGACGCCGGCGGCGTAAGAGTCCTTCACGGCGGCCACGGGCACGGGGTTGAACACGGCGCTCTCGCCGTAGACCATGGCGTCATAGGCCTGCTCCACCCGGTCCCAGCGCTTGTCGCGGTCCATGGCGTAGTACCGGCCCATGACGGTGGCGATCTTGCCCACGCCGATCTCCCGGCACTTCTCCACGGTCCGGGCCACAAAGTCGGCGCCGGAGGTGGGAGACACGTCGCGGCCGTCCAGGAAGGCGTGGATATACACCCGCTCCAAGCCCTTCTGCTTTGCCAGCTTCAAAAGGGCGAAAAGGTGCTCCAGATGGGAGTGGACGCCGCCGTCGGACAGCAGGCCCATCAGGTGGAGGGAGGTGCCCTTCTCCCTGCAGGCGTCCATGGCGTGGTTGTAGGCGGGGTTGGTGAAAAAGTCGCCGTCGGCGATGGACTTGGTGATGCGGGGCAGGTCCTGGAACACCACGCGGCCTGCGCCGATGTTGGTGTGGCCCACCTCGCTGTTGCCCATCTGCCCGTCGGGCAGGCCCACGTCCAGACCGGAGGCGGACAGCTCCGTGTGGGCGAACTCCTGGAAGAACTGATCCAGCCGGGGCGTTTTGGCGGCGCGGACGGCATTGCCGGTGACGCCGCCGGACATGCCGAAGCCGTCCATGATAATGAGAGTAGTCGGTGTTTTGTTCATAAAAACCTCGTTTCGCTTATCAATCAGAAAGCGCGGCCCCTGCGGCGGGGACGGAGGGAAAGCGGACTCCCCCTCCTGCGGTCTCACTCCTGGTTCGCGGCGTTGATGATGTCCACAAACTGCTCGGGCTTCAGGGCGGCGCCGCCGATCAGGCCGCCGTCGATGTCGGGCTGGGCCAGCAGCTCGGCGGCGTTCTTGGGATTCATGGAGCCGCCGTACTGGATGGTGACGGAACGGGCCACGCGGGCGCCGTACAGGGCGCGGATGGTGGCGCGGATGTTGGTGCAGACCTCGCCGGCCTGCTCGGCGGTGGCGGTCTTGCCGGTGCCGATGGCCCAGATGGGCTCATAGGCGATGATGCAGCGGCGCAGCTTGTCGGCGGGCACGTCGCACAGGGCGCTCTTGACCTGCAGGGCGATCCACTCGTTGGTGATGCCGGTCTCGCGCTGCTCCAGGCTCTCGCCCACGCAGATGATGGGGTTCATGCCGGCGTTCAGAACGGCGTGAACCTTCTTGTTCACGGTCTGGTCGGTCTCGCAGAAGTACTGGCGGCGCTCGCTGTGGCCGACGATGACGTACTTCACGCCCAGGTCCTTCAGCATATCGGCAGAGACCTCGCCGGTGTAGGCGCCCTTCTCCTCAAAGTACACGTTCTCGGCGCCCACGGAGATGCGCAGGTCCTTGAAGGCCTTGATGGCGGTGGAGATGTTGCAGGCGGGGACGCAGATCAGGGTCTCGCACCACTTGGCGCGGGGCATGATCTTCTTGATGTCCTCGGCAAACTTCTTGGTCTCGGTGGCGGTCATGTTCATCTTCCAGTTACCGGCGATGACGGTTTTGCGATATCTGCGGTTCATGTCAATCAAACTCCTTTATGTCTATATCGTGATCGCGTTAAAATTTTATTCCAGAATGAAAACTATTATTTTATAACGAAAATAACCGTATTTGTCAAGTATTTCAGGAGATTTTGCGGAGTTTCAGTGAAAATTTTTACGCGAAATCCGGGCCTTCGGCAAACGGCGGCGATTGCCGCTCAAGCGTCCGGCCGGCAGGCGGCGCCGGGCGGGGCTTCCCGCAGGAACTCCGGCCGGCGGAAACGCGCTTGCCGCCGGCCGGACGCCGCAAAGTCCGCTTTGCTTCTTCTCAAACAGCAAACGCTTTGCCGGCTTACCGCTTGAGTCCGGAGAGCTTATTTATCCAGCAGGCAGGCGACGCCGGGCAGCTCCTTGCCCTCCAGGAATTCCAGGCTCGCGCCGCCGCCGGTGGAGATGTGGGTCATCTTGTCGGCGTAGCCCAGCTGCTCTACGGCCGCCGCGCTGTCGCCGCCGCCGATGATGGTGATGGCGGAGGTCTTGCTCAGGGCCTCTGCCACAGCCTCGGTGCCCTTGGCGAAGGCGGGGAATTCAAACACGCCCATGGGGCCGTTCCAGATGACGGTGCCCGCGTCGGCCACGGCATCGCAGTACAGTTTCACCGTCTCGGGGCCGATGTCCAGGCCCTCCCAGCCGTCGGGGATCTCGCCTGCCTTGACCACCTGGCTGTTGGCGTCGGCGGCAAAGGCGTCGGCGCAGACGGTGTCCACCGGCAGCAGCAGCTTCACGCCCTTGGCCTTGGCCTTTTCGATCATGTCCCGGGAGTAGTCCATCCAGTCGGACTCCAGCAGGCTGTTGCCAACCCTGCCGCCCTGGGCGGCGGAGAAGGTGTAGGCCATGCCGCCGCCGATGATGATGGTGTCGGCGATCTCCAGCAGGTTGTTGATGACGCCGATCTTGGAGCTGACCTTGGAGCCGCCCAGGATGGCCACCAGGGGACGCTTGGGGTTGGCGATGGCGCCGCCCAGGAATTCCAGCTCCTTCTGGATCAGAAAGCCGGACACGGCGGGCAGGTAGTCCGCCACACCGGCAGTGGAGGCATGGGCGCGGTGCACGGCGCCGAAGGCGTCGGACACATAGACCTCGGCCATGCCGGCCAGGGCCTTGGCCAGGGCGGGGTCGTTCTTGGTCTCGCCCTTTTCAAAGCGGGTGTTCTCCAGCAGCAGGATCTGGCCGGGCTGCAGGGTGGCGGCCTTGGCCCTGGCGTCCTCGCCAACCACGTCGGCGGCGAAAGATACGGGCTTGCCCAGCAGCTCGCTCAGGCGCTTGGCCACGGGGGCCAGGCTCAGCTTGGGATCGGGGCCGTTCTTGGGCTTGCCCAGGTGAGAGCAGGCGATGACGGCGGCGTTATTCTCCAGCAGGTACCGGATGGTGGGCAGGGCGGCAACGATGCGCTTGTCGCTGGTGATCTCGCCGGTCTCCTTGTCCTGGGGCACGTTGAAGTCGCAGCGGAGCAGGACCTTCTTGCCGGAGACATCGATGTCACGAACGGTTTTCTTGTTGTAATTCATTGTGGATTCCTCCGTTTTTATTCAATTAGGAATTAGGAATGGGGGATTAGGAAGTTGTGATCTGATGCTATGTTTGCCAATTCCTCATTCCTAACTCCTAATTCCTATTTGGTAAGGGCCATTTCGCCGGCACCCTGCAGGCCGGGGAACCCGGTCTGGCGCAGAGCCTCGTAAACGCAGACGGCCACGGTGTTGCTGAGGTTCAGACTGCGCGCCTCGGACACCATGGGCAGCCGGATGCAGCGGTCCCGAAACCGCTCCCGGAAATCCAGGGGCAGCCCGGCGGTCTCCTTGCCGAAGAACAGCCAGCTGTCCGGCGTGAACCGCGCCTCCTGATAAGAGCGGGGCGCCTTGGTGGTGGTGAGCCACGCCTCGGCAGCGGCCTCGGGATGGCGGCGGAACAGGCCGTCCAGGTTTTCGTAATCGGCGACATCCACCAGGTGCCAGTAATCCAGCCCGGCCCGCTTCACGGCCCTGTCCGAGATGTCAAAGCCAAGGGGGCGGACGAGATGGAGCCGGCTGCCGGTGGCGGCGCAGGTGCGGGCGATGTTGCCGCAGTTCTGAGGGATCTCCGGCTCGACCAATACGATATTCAGCATCTGGAAACCCTCCATTTCGCACGAACAAGCACCATTGTAATCCTTTACCTGCACAAATTCAACTATATTGTGTGAAGAAATTCCGTTTTTCATAGAAAATTATAAGGAATCCGGCGGAAATTTTGCAAAATGCCGAAAAAATGCGGAAAAATCCGGCGCGTTTCGACGGTTTCCGTTGGCTGCGACAAAAAAACGCAGGAAAAAGAAAAAGATTTGGGGGAAATTTCTCGGACAAATTCGCTGAAAACACTGGATTTCCGGTAAAAATTTGATATAATAGCCCTGCAACATTCTATTTATGTGAAGGAGGGAAGCAGCATGGTCCGCCCGCAGAGCGCTGTTTTCTTTATGGAGGAGGACTCCGCCGTTCCCGCACATTCCAAACCGCTGATGCTGGAAGCAGTTCTTTCTTGCCCGATCTTGACATGGATGAGCAGTCAGTTGCTGGCCGATGGCGTGCAGCGGTTTTTCGTTGTCTGCAGCCCCCGCTTCGCGGAGGAGGCCCGCGGGTGCTTCCCGCCGGAGGCGGATGTGGTGATCTCCGAGCAGCAGAGCGACCTGACGGACTTCCTGAACACCCCGGACCCGGTGCTGGTGCTGTGCCGGGCGGCGCTGCCCATGGCGGAGGCCGGGCCCGGATTTGCCTACGCGGCGGCCGGCTATGAGCTGCAGGAGGCGTGGAAGGAAAAGATGACCAACGCGGTCGGCGCTGCGGAGCTGGTCTCCGGCTGGCTGCCGGTCTATGGCCCCGACACCATCGCGGAGCTGGAGCCGCTGTTCCGGGCACGCTATGGGGAAGGCCCCCGCGTCAACAGAGATTAGACTATAATATAAATATATAACATGTGGAATGTAGAAAGAGGGCGTTTGGAATGATTTCTCACGGCAAGGACATCAAAGTATTTTCCGGCAACTCGAATCCCAAGCTGGCGCAGGAGATCTGCCGCCTGATGGGGACCAAGCTGGGCGAATCCGAGGTCGGGACCTTCTCCGACGGCGAGATATTCTCCTCCCTGTATGAGACCGTCCGCGGCAGCGATGTGTTCGTGGTCCAGTCCACCTGCAACCCGGTGAACAACAACCTGATGGAGCTGCTCATCATGATCGACGCGCTGAAGCGCGCCTCCGCCGGCCGCATCACTGCCGTCATCCCCTACTTCGGCTATGCCCGGCAGGACCGCAAGGCCAAGGCCCGCGACCCCATCACCGCCAAGCTGGTGGCCAACATGATCACCACCGCCGGCGCCGACCGTGTGCTGACCATGGATCTCCACGCCGCCCAGATCCAGGGCTTCTTCGATATCCCTGTGGACAACCTGGCCGGAAATCCCATCTTCGTGGATTACTACGCCAAGAAGTTCGGTGACCGCTGCGAGGAAATGGTGGTGGTCTCTCCCGACGTGGGCTCCGTGTCCCGGGCCCGGGCCTTCGCCCAGAAGCTGCACATGCAGCTGGCTATCGTGGACAAGCGCCGTCAGAAGGCCAACCAGTGCGAGGTCATGAACGTCATCGGCGATGTGACCGGCAAGGACTGCATCCTGTTCGACGACCTGGTGGACACCGCCGGCTCCCTGTGCAATGCCGCCAAGGCCCTGATGGAGGTCGGCGGCGCCAAGAGCGTCCACGCCTGCGCCTCCCACGGTGTGCTGTCCGGCCCCGCCATCGAGCGGCTGAACAACAGCGCCATTCAGGAGCTGGCCCTGCTGGATACCATCCCGCCCATCGATCCCGCTCTCAGCAGCAAGATCAAGTACCTGCCCGTGGCCCCCATGTTCAGCGAGGCCATCGAGCGCGTCTATCAGGAGGTCTCTATCTCCAAGCTGTTCCGCTGAGGGGGAAGCATCCACATATCAATAAATCGTACTGCATAAGGCGGGGAAGGCGACTTTCCCGCCTTATGGGACTGCCCGCGCAAATTTTTGAGATCCAAAGGAGTCGTTATGCTGTTTGGAAGCAAATCCTCCGCCGTGGACTGGCTGGTGGTGGGCCTGGGGAACCCGGGCCAGAAGTATGAGCACACCCGGCACAATATGGGCTTTCTCACCGTAGACCTGCTGGCGGAGAAGGCCGGGGTGAAGCTGAACAGGGTGAAGTTCAAGTCCGCCTACAACATCCTGCCCTTCGCCGGGTGCAAGTGCCTGGTGATGAAGCCCCAGACCTATATGAACCTCTCCGGCGAGGCCGTGCGGGAGGCGGCGCAGTTCTATAAGATCCCCGCCGGCCGCGTGCTGGTGATCTATGACGACGTGTCCCTGCCCGTGGGCAAGCTGCGGGTGCGGCCCACCGGCTCCGCGGGAGGGCACAACGGCATCAAGAACATCATTGCCCACCTGGGCACCCAGGACTTTCCCCGCATCAAGATCGGCACCGGCGCTCCGGTTGAGGGCGGCGACATGATCGACTGGGTCATCGGCGTGCCTTCCCAGGCGGAGCGGAAGGTGCTGGCGGAGAGCTTTGAAAAGGCCATCCGGGCGGCGGAGTGTGTCATTGAAAAGGGCTGTCAGAAGGCCATGAACGATTTCAACTGAGCCGCCGGCATGGCGCCAGGGCTTTCGGAATAAAATAAACGTATCCCGGGCACACCCCGCTCCCAAGGGCGGAGTGCGCCCTCTGACGGCTTGAATTTCCAAATTTTACAAGGACAGGCGCGATATGGAACAGTTTCTCCAACAACTGAATACCATCCCCGAGGTGGCGGAGCTGGTCCGCCGGGTGGAGGAGGGCGGCTGCCCCGCAGCGGTCACCGGCCTGCAGCCGGTGCAGCGGGCCTGCGTGGGCGCGGCGGTGGCCGCGGCGGCGGGCCGCCCGGCGGTGTTTGTCTGCGGCGACGAGCGGGAGGTCCGCCAGCTGGCGGGGGACCTGCGGACGCTGACGGGCTGCGAGCCGGTGACGCTGCTGGCCCGGGAGTGGCAGTTCCGCCCCGGCGCGGTCAGCTCCCGTGAGTGGGAGCGGGGCCGCCTGGCGGCGCTGTATGCCCTGGCCCAGGGGGAGCCCCATGTGGTCGTGACCACCGCCGACGCCCTGATGGCCCGGACCATGCCGCCAGACCTGCTGCGCTCTCTGGCCATCACCCTGAAGGTGGGGGGCCGGGCGGACCTGAAGCTGCTGGCGGAGGATCTGCTCTCCGCAGGCTATGTCCGGTGCGGCCAGGTGGAGGGCGTGGGCCAGTTCGCCCTGCGGGGCGGTATCCTGGACGTGTTCTCCCCCCTGATGGACCAGCCGGTGCGGTGCGAGTTCTTTGACGACGAGATCGACTCCATGGGCGCCTTCGACCCCGCAAGTCAGCGGCGGACGGCCAATGTGGACGCCGCCCTGCTGCTGCCCGCCGCCGAGGTGCTGCCCCGCAGCGCCGGGGGCGGCTTGGCCGGGCTGGGGGAGAAACTTTTGAAGCTGGCGGAGAAGCTGGCCAAAAAGCCGAAGACCGAAGCCGCCGCAGCCCGCCTGCGGGAGGACGGCGAGCGGCTGAAAAACGGCGCGGAGCCGGGGGGCATGGACCGCTATCTGGCGGCGGTCTACCCGGATGTGACGGCAGGCGTCCACTATCTGCCCCGGGACGCGGTGGTGTTCCTCTGCGAGAGCGGCCGGGTGGACGAGCGGGTGAAGAGCACCCTTCTTGCCAACAAGCAGGACGTGGAGGCCCTGCTGGAGGCAGGCGTCATGGCGGGGGAGTACGCCAAGCTCCTGCTCTCCGCCGAGGAGCTGTACGCCGCCCTGGAGAAGTTCCCCGTCATCATGACGGACTCCCTGCCCACCTCCCGCCGCCCCCTGCGGCCCAAGGGGCTGCTGGGCATGAGCGCCCGGCAGCTCAGCTCCTACGGCGGCAGCCTGGAGACCGCCGTCACGGATCTGGAGCACTACCGCGCCGGCGGCAGCGCGGTGCTGGTGCTGTGCGCGGGGGAGAGCCGGGCGAAAAACCTCCACCGCCTGCTGGAGGAGCGGAGCATCCCCGCCGCGCTGGACCTGAAAAGCGCCGCCATGCCCAGGGCGGGGGAGGTGCGCATCGCCATCGGCGCACTGTCCGCGGGCTGCGAGTGGCCTGCGCTGAAGCTGGCGGTGCTGACCGAGGGCCAGCTGACCGCCTCCACCCAGAAGCGGGCGAAGCTCAAAAAGGAGACCAGCCGCCAGAAGATCCAATCGTATACCGACCTGACCCCCGGCGATTTGGTGGTCCACGTCCACCACGGCGTGGGCCGGTTCGCGGGCATCCAGCGGATGCCGGTGGACGGCGTGGAGAAGGACTACATCAAGATCGACTACGCCGGAGGCGACTGCCTGTACGTCCCCGTCACCCAGTTGGATCAGGTGTCCAAATACATCGGCGGCGGAGAGGATCAGGACCGCCAGAAGCTGAACAAGCTGGGCGGCACCGAGTGGGCCAAGCAGAAGACCCGGGCGAAAAAGGCCGCCAAAGACCTGGCCAAGGGGCTGACGGCTCTTTACGCCGAGCGGCAGCGCCGCCCCGGCTTTGCCTTCTCCCCGGACTCCCCCTGGCAGCGGGAGTTTGAGGAGGCCTTTCCCTACGCCGAGACCGACGACCAGCTGCGGGCCGTGGCGGAGATCAAGGCGGATATGGAGAAGTCCCGGCCCATGGACCGGCTGCTGTGCGGCGACGTGGGCTACGGCAAGACGGAGGTGGCCCTCCGGGCCGTGATGAAGTGCATTCTGGACGGCAAGCAGGCCGCCATCCTGGTGCCCACCACCGTCCTGGCCCAGCAGCACTACGCCACGGCCTGCGGGCGGTTCAAGGACTTTCCGGTGAAGATCGAGGTGCTGTCCCGCTTCACTTCCGCGAAGGATGCCAAGCGCATCCTGGAGGCTGCCCGCACCGGCGGCGTGGATTTGCTGATCGGCACCCACAAGCTGCTGCAGAAGGGCATGGAATTCCACGACCTGGGCCTTCTCATCATCGACGAGGAGCAGCGCTTCGGCGTGACCCACAAGGAGCGGCTGAAGGAGATGAGCCGCCAGGTGGACGTGCTGACCCTGTCCGCCACCCCCATTCCCCGGACGCTGAACATGGCCCTCTCCGGCCTGCGGGATATGTCCACCATCGAGGAACCCCCCGCCGACCGCCAGCCGGTCCAGACCTATGTGCTGGAGCACGACTGGGGCGTGCTGGAGGACGCCATGCGGAAGGAGTTGGCCCGGGGCGGGCAGATCTACTACCTCCACAACCGGGTGGAGAGCATTGACCTGACCGCCGCCCGCATGCAGAAAATGCTGGGGCCCGACGTCCGCATCGTGACGGGCCACGGGAAGATGAGCGAGCAGGAGCTGTCCGGTGTCATGCAGGCCATGGTGGACGGCGAGGCGGACATCCTGGTCTGCACCACCATCATCGAGACGGGCATCGACATCCCCAACGTCAACACCCTCATCATTGAGGACGCGGACCGGATGGGCCTGGCCCAGCTCCACCAGATCCGGGGCCGCATCGGCCGCAGCGCCCGGCGGGCCTACGCCTACCTGACCTTCCGCCGGGGAAAGATCCTGCAGGAGACCGCCGCCAAGCGCCTTTCCGCTATCCGGGAGTACGTGGAGTTCGGCTCCGGCTTCAAGATCGCCATGCGGGACCTTGAAATTCGCGGCGCGGGCAACCTGCTGGGGCCGGAGCAGTCCGGCTATCTCATGAGCGTGGGCTACGACCTGTACCTGAAGCTGCTGGAGGAGGCGGTGCTGGAGGAGCGGGGCGAGGAGAAGAATATCGAAACGGAGTGCTCCGCCGACCTGACCGTCAACGCCAACATCCCGGAGCGGTACGTCCCCGCGCCGGAACAGCGGATGGACCTGTACCGCCGCATCGCCGCCATCCGCACCGACGAGGACGCCTCCGACCTGCTGGACGAGATGCTGGACCGCTACGGCGAGGCGCCGAAATCCGTGCTGGCCCTGCTGGACGTGGCCCTGCTCCGCGCCGCCGCCGCCAAGGCGGGGGTGTCGGACATCTCCCAGAAGAAGGACGTGCTGAAATTCACCCTGGGCGTGTTCCGTCCCGAGGCTCTGGTGGCGGTGTGCGGCCTGGCCAAATACAGGGGCCGCCTGACCCTGGCGGCGGGGGACACGCCCGCCCTGACCTTGAAGCTGAAGCCCGGCGCCGACGTGCTGGAGACCGCGCTGAACATGGTGGAGGATCTGCGCCTTGCCGCGGGGGACGGGGGAAAGGCGGAATGAGCGCGGGATCGCGGCTTGAAACAAAAGGAGGCGCCGGATGAAGGAGAACAAGTATGACGACGCCGTGTTTTTTCAAAAATACGGCGAAATGACCCGGTCCGTAAAGGGCCTTGCCGGAGCGGGGGAGTGGCCCGCGCTGGAAAGGCTCCTGCCGGATTTTTCCGGAAAACGGGTTCTGGACCTGGGCTGCGGATACGGATGGCACTGCCGGTATGCCGCGGAGCACGGGGCGGTCTCTGTGCTGGGGACGGACATCTCCCGCAGGATGCTGGAGCGGGCGGCGGAGATCAACGGCGGCGGGGCCATCGAATACCGCTGCGCCGCCATGGAGGATCTGGATTTTCCGGAGAGTTCCTTTGACGTGGCGCTCAGCTCGCTGGCCTTCCACTATGTGCGGGATTTCGCGCCGCTGGTGGGGAACATCCGCCGCTGGCTGAAAGCGGGCGGGCGGCTGGTCTTCTCCGTGGAGCATCCGGTCTTTACCTCCTATGGCACCCAGGACTGGTGGTACGGCGAAGACGGCTCCATTCTCCACTTCCCGGTGGACCGTTATTACAGCGAGGGCCGGCGGGAGGCCGTCTTCCTGGGCGAAAGGGTGATCAAGTACCACAGGACGCTGACCACATATCTGGAAACGCTTCTGGAATACGGATTCCAACTGCGGCACGTTGTGGAGCCCCAGCCCCCGCAGGACATGCTGGATCTGCCGGGCATGCGGGACGAGCTGCGCCGTCCCATGATGCTGATCGTATCCGCACAAAAGACAACGTGACGGCGGTCCCGGCGGGAAAGCCGTCATATCCGCTTCCGCCCCCGCATATACATGGAGGGACAACCTGGGGGAGGAGCGTGAGCCATGAAAAAGCGTGTGACCGCTCTGGCCCTGCTGCTGTGCCTGACCCTGACCGCCTGCGGCGGCAGGGAGGACAGCCGGGGCCAGACGTCGTTTTTGGGGCAGGCGGCGGATATCCGGGAGGATGAGACGCTGCTGACGGTGGATGGCCGGGAGGTGCCCGCCTGGCGGTACCTCTATTGGCTGGCCTATACCTGTGACCGCATCCGGGAGCGGTATCAGGAGAGCGGACTGGCGCTGGACTGGAAGACGCCTGTCACCGGCGGGACCCTGGCGGACTACGCCCGGGACCAGGCGCTGGCGGATACGGCGCTGTATGCCACAGTGGAAAACTGGGCGGAGCAGTACGGCTGCGCCCTGACGGAGGAGGACCGGGAGGCCCTGGCGGCGGCCTGGGAGGAGCAGGCGGCGGCTCACGGCGGCGAGACGGCCTATCTTGCCGAGCTGGCGGAGCTGGGCCTGGACAGGCAGCGGGCGGAGGAGCTGGCGGGCGTGGGAACGCTGTACGGCAAGCTCTATACGCTGTACCGCGCCGGGGACAGCGCGCTGACGCCGGACACGGCGGCTCTGGCGGCCTTTGCGGCGGAGACGGGCAGTTTGACGGTGGACCGCATCCTGGTGGCCGCGGGAGAGGACCGGGAGGCCGCCCGGCAGAAGGCGGCGGAAATCTTCTCCAGGCTCAACGGCGCGGCGGACCAGGGGGCGGAGTTCGCCGCCCAGGCGGCGGCGGGGGACGACCCTGCGGGGCCGCGGACGTTTCTGGCGGGAGACGGCACGCTGGACAGCGTTCTGGAGGAAGCCGCGAAGGCTCTGGCGGAGGGGCAGTGCTCCGGCATCCTGGAGTCTGAGGAGGGCTTTTCCATCCTCCGGCGGCTGGCGCCGGACCCGGACGCCCTGGCGGACGATTATTTTGACCATCTGCTCCGGACCGCGGCGGAAAACGCGCCGGTGGAGATGGAGGAGGCGTATGAAAAGCTGGACGCCGCCGCGTTTGATCAGGCCCTGCGGGCCGCCCGGGCGGCGGCCGCCGATCCGTGAAAGCCGCTGAAAAGCGCGCTGCGAAAGGCGGGACGGCCTGGGACCGCGCCATTTTCGTCACCTTGACGAAAATGGCAGGTGTTTTGTCAAAGATTTAACAAAATTTTGAAAAATGCCAGATTTGCGTTGACGCAGGGCGCAAAAGCCACTATAATCAAATCTGTGAGGGTTCGGTATCTGCGGGTTTGTCAAAAAATTAGCAATCCTGTCAGGGCTTTGACAATGCCGGCTCTCCGCGTGATTCAGTATCCGCGGCGGCGTGGATCGCCGCCAATCAAAAATCTGATGAAAATTGGAGGAACACCATGAAAGATCTGTACATTGTGAATTGCTGCAGAACTGCTATCGGCTCCTTTGGCGGCTCCCTGAAGAACACCCCCGCCGCTGAGATGGGCGCCATCGTTGTCAAGGAAGCGCTGAAACGCGCCGGTGTCAGCCCTGAGCAGGTGGACGAGCTGATGTTCGGCTGCATCCTGACCGCGGGCCTGGGCCAGAACGTTGCCCGCCAGGTCTCCATCAAGGCCGGCATCCCCTATTCCGTTCCCGCCTACACCGTGGGCATGGTCTGCGGCTCCGGCATGAAGTCCGTCATCGAGGGCGCCCGCTCCATCCTGGCCGGCGACTCCGACATCGTGGTCTGCGGCGGCACCGAGAATATGAGCGCCGCCCCCTTCCTGGCTCCCGACGCCCGCTGGGGCGCCCGCATGGGCGACAAGAAGCTGGTGGACGAGATGATCAAGGACGGCCTGTGGGACGCTTACAACAACTATCACATGGGCACCACCGCCGAGAACATCAACGACATCTGGGGCATCACCCGCAAGGAGCAGGACGAGTTCGCCGCCGCCTCCCAGCAGAAGGCTGAGGCCGCCCAGGCCGCCGGCCGTTTCGACGATGAGATCGTCCCCGTCCCCGTGAAGGTCAAGAAGGACATCGTGGAGTTCAAGAAGGACGAGTATCCCAAGGCCGGCGTCACCGCCGAGGGCATCGCCAAGCTGCGCGGCGCCTTCCCCATTGGCCCCGAGTCTCCCAGCCCCGAGGTGGTCCACACCTTCGAGGTCACCGGCGCTCAGGACGCTGACGACAAGGGCACCCAGCGCGTTACCGCCGCCAACGCCTCCGGCATCAACGACGGCGCCGCCGCCATCATCCTGGCCTCCGGCGAGGCTGTTGAGAAGTACGGCCTGAAGCCCATGGTCAAGCTGATCGGCTGGGGCCAGGGCGGCGTTGATCCCAAGATCATGGGCGTCGGTCCCGTTCCCGCCTCCCGCGCCGCCATGGCCAAGGCCGGCGTGACCATCGACGACATCGACCTGATCGAAGCCAACGAGGCCTTCGCCGCCCAGTCCATTGCCGTGGGCCGCGAGCTGGGCTTTGACCCCGCCAAGCTGAACGTCAACGGCGGCGCCATCTCCCTGGGCCACCCCGTCGGCGCTTCCGGCGCCCGCATCATCGTGACCCTGGTTCACGAGATGATGAAGCGTCCCGAGGCCAAGAAGGGCCTGGCGACCCTCTGCATCGGCGGCGGTATGGGCACTGCCGTGGTCGTGGAGAAGTGCTGATCTTTTGAAGCGCAGTTTCTGAAAATTTAAGCGGAGCGCCCCCGCCATCGCCGGGGGGCGTTTTCGCGGGGTCCGGAAATCCAGCCCCCGCCGCCCCCGGGGCCGGGGCTTTTT
>JAUNGH010000286.1 GCA_030524605.1 Oscillospiraceae bacterium
AGATTGTTAAAAAAATTGACAAGTTAAGTCTTTTAAGCTAAACTAACTATTGAGAATAATTTAACGAAACCCTTTTTAGGAGTGAGTGCTTTGAAGAAAGAAAATATCTCTGATGCCGTGATCCGGCGGCTGCCCCGGTATTACCGGCAGCTGACCGACCTGTGCGCCCGCGGAGTCGTGCGGATATCCTCCCACTCCCTGGGGCAGGAGATGAACATCACCGCCTCCCAGATCCGGCAGGATTTCAGCTGCTTCGGTGAGTTTGGCCAGCAGGGCTACGGGTACAACGTGGAGGAGTTGCGCGCCGAGATCGGCCACATTCTGGGGGTGGACAACGACCACCATCTGGTGATGATCGGCGTGGGCAACCTCGGCCGCGCACTGCTGCAAAACTTCAAGTTTTCCCAGGCCGGCTTTACGGTGGACGCCGCTTTTGACGTGTCGCCGTCCGTCATCGGCTCTGTGGTCAACGGTGTGCCCGTCTATTCCATGAGCGTGTTGGATGCCTACATCAAAAAGCACAGCGTGGACGTGGTGGTGCTGACGATCCCCCAGTCCGTGGCCCAGGATACGGCGGACCGGCTTATTGAGCTGGGTGTCCACGGCTTCTGGAATTTCACCAATATCGAGCTGTCCAGTTCCAACCCGGATGTGAAATTTGAAAACATCCACTTCGCGGACAGCCTGCTGACTCTGAGCTACCGCATCGCCAACCGCTGACCCGCCGCCTCGGCTGACTGCCGCCAGGCTGACGAAAGGATACATACCCGCTTATGAAGAAAAAAATCGCGTTTCTGCTGCCGCTGTGCATTCTGCTGGCTGCCGCCGTGTGGGCCTTTGCCGCCGGTGACGCCGGTGACCCGCTGGCATCCCTGTCCTATCTCGACGGCACGTTCTCAAGCCTGGTGGACAGCCGCGTGGACGAGCGGCTGGACGCCTCGGACCAGACTCTGCTGGAGAGCGCGGAGCGCGGAGACCTCACCGCCGCAGACGCCGCAGTCTGGACGGAGACCCGCATGAAGCAGGGCGATGCGCTGTCCGGCATGACCGGCACCAATGTGATGCTGCTGGCGGGAAGCGCCCAGGTCACTTACACGTCCGGCGCGGTGGTGGACGCCACCACGGGAACCGTGGCGGCCAGCGGCTCCGCGCTGAGTGCCAGACACCGCTACATTGTGGCGGAGGACACCTCCGCGGCGTTTACCGTCACCTCCAAGACGGCGGTGCTGGACTATCAGGGGAGCTATGCGTTCGCCTACTCCGACGCGGTGGACTACAATGCCATGGCCGCCGCCCTGAAGGCCCTGCACCTGTTCAAAGGCAGCTTCACCGGCTATGGCGAGGGCTTTGATCTGGAGGCCGCTCCAACCCGTTTGCAGGCCCTGATCATGTTTATCCGCGTGCTGGGGGAGGAGGAGCAGGCTCTGGCCTGGACCGGCACCACACCCTTTACGGATGTCGCCAAGGGCTCCGACGCGGAGAAATACGTGGGCTACGCCTACGACATGGGCTACACCAACGGCTACAGCGCCACGCAGTTCAAGCCCGCCGGGGCCGTCAACGCCTACCAGTATACGGAGTTCGTCCTCCGGGCCATGGGGTACAGCTCCGCGGCCAACACGGATCTGGCGGACACTTTTGTCCGCGCCCAGGAGGCCGGCGTGCTGACCGCCGGTGAAGTTTCCATGTTGCAAGCGGACAAGTTCCTCCGGGCGGAGCTGGTGTATATCTCCTACTACGCGCTGGACGCCGCCCTGCCGGGGGAGAACCGGACTCTGGGCGACCTGCTGTGCGAAAAGGGCGTATTCACCGGTTTGGAGCGGGCGGACGCCGCGGCCATGGTGTCCGGCCGGCGGCTGTAAATTTTCCAGGCACCACCGGCGCGGGGACGCATACTATGGGTTGAGACCGATTTGGTCGGTCAACATTTCATAGGAGGTCCCAATATGTGCAATAACGGCTTT
>JAUNGH010000287.1 GCA_030524605.1 Oscillospiraceae bacterium
CAGCACCACGCAGCCGATCCGGCGCAGCGCCTGGGCCAGATCATCGTTCCGGGAGGTCCCCGGATAGCCGTGCAGCAAAATGACGCAGGGCCGGAGACCGTCAAAGCCGCCGTCCGGCCACATCACCTGGCCGTACAGCCTGCATCCTTCGCTGTCAAAATCCACAGGCGCATAGTCGGCCACCGCCGCAGCGGGGTCATAGAGCCTGTCCTTCCAAAGATACTCCAATTGCAGCCGCTTTGCCACAGGAACGCCCCCTCAAAAAGTATCGTGACCGGCAGCAGTTTACTTTTTGAAGCCGTCCTTCAGGGAAACGCTGCGGTTGAACACCAGATGGCCCGGTTCGGAATCCCTGTTGTCCAGGCAGAAATAGCCCAGGCGCATGAACTGGAAGCCGGCAGGGGCCACGGCGTCCTTCAATCCCGCCTCCGCCTTGCAGCCGGTCAAAATCTCCAGGGAGTTGGGGTTCAGGCACTCCATAAAGTCCTTGTCCGCCGCATCGGGGGCCGCGTCCAGGAACAAATCGTCATACAGCCGCACCTCGGCGTCCACGGCGGTGGCGGCGTCCACCCAGTGGATGGTGGCGCCCTTCACCTTCCGGCCGTCGGCGGGGTCGCCGCCCCGGCTGTCAGGGTCGTATTCGCACAAAACCTCCACCACATTGCCGGCCTCATCCTTTACGCAGCCGGTGCAGGTGATCAGATACGCGCCCTTCAGGCGGCACTCCGGGCCGCCGGGGAACAGGCGCTTGTACTTGGGCACCGGGGTCTCCAGAAAGTCGTCGGCCTCGATCCACAAATTGCGGGAGAAGGCCACCTCCCGGGTGCCCGCGTCGGGATCCACGGGGTTATTTTCCACGGTGACGGTCTCGTGCTTGTCCTCCGGGTAGTTGGTGATGGTCAGCTTGATGGGCCGGGTGACGACCATGACCCGCTGGGCCGTCTCGTTCAGGTCCTCCCGCAGGCAGTGCTCCAGAAAGCCGTACTCCACCACGTTGGTGGCCTTTGCCACGCCGATGCGCTCGCAGAAATTGCGGATGGCCCTGGGGGTGTAGCCCCGGCGGCGCAGGCCGCACAGGGTGGGCATCCGGGGGTCGTCCCAGCCGGAGACCCTGCCCTCCTCCACCAGCCGGCGGAGCTTCCGCTTGCTCATGACCGTGTGGTCGATGCCCAGGCGGGCAAACTCGATCTGGCGTGGTTTGCTCGGCAGGTCGCAGTTGTCCACCACCCAGTTATACAGGGGGCGGTGGTTCTCAAACTCCAGAGAGCACAGGCTGTGGGTGATGCCCTCCAGCGCGTCCTGGATGGGGTGGGCAAAGTCGTACATGGGATAGATGCACCACTTGTCCCCGTAGCGGTGGTGGGGCAGGTGGTTGATGCGGTAGATCACCGGGTCCCGCATGTTGAAGTTGCCGCTGTTGAGGTCGATCTTGGCCCGCAGGGTCATGGCGCCGTCGGGAAACTCGCCGTTTTTCATCCGCTCAAACAAATCCAGGCTCTCCTCGATGGGCCGGTCCCGGTAAGGGCTCTTGGCAGGCACGCCGATGGTGCCCCGGTACTCCTTGAACTGCTCGGGGCTCAGCTCGCAGACGTAGGCCAGCCCCTTCTTGATCAGGCCCACCGCCTGGCGGTAGTCCTCGTCAAAGTAGTCGGAGCCGTAGAAAAAGCGGTCGCCCCAGTCGAAGCCCAGCCAGTGGATGTCCTCCTTGATGGCCTCCACGAACTCCTCGTCCTCTTTGGTGGGGTTGGTGTCGTCCATCCGCAGGTTGCACAGGCCGCCGTACTTCTCGGCAGTGCCGAAGTCGATGGTCAGCGCCTTGCAGTGGCCGATGTGCAGATAGCCGTTGGGCTCCGGCGGGAACCGGGTGTGGACGGTCATGCCCTCGTACTGTCCGCCGGGGCCGATATCCTCCTCAATAAAAGCGTGGATGAAGTTCCGGCTCTCCGGCGCTTC
>JAUNGH010000288.1 GCA_030524605.1 Oscillospiraceae bacterium
CCTCGGGGATCAGCACGGTGCCGTCTGCCTGGAGGTTGTTCTCCAGGAAGGCGATCAGCATGCGGGGCGGGGCCACGCAGGTGTTGTTCAGGGTGTGGCACAGCTGCATCTTGCCGTTCTCGTCCTTATAGCGGATGCGCAGGCGGCGGGCCTGGGCGTCGCCCAGGTTGGAGCAGGAGCACACCTCAAAGAACTTCTGCTGGCGAGGGGACCAGGCCTCGATGTCGCAGCTCTTGACCTTCAGGTCAGCCAGGTCGCCGGAGCAGCACTCCAGCTGGCGGACGGGGATGTCCAAAGAGCGGAACAGCTCCACGGAGAACTGCCACAGCTTCTCATACCAGTCCTTGGACTCCTCGGGCTTGCAGACCACGATCATCTCCTGCTTTTCAAACTGGTGGATGCGGTAAACGCCCCGCTCCTCAATGCCGTGGGCGCCCTTCTCCTTGCGGAAGCAGGGGGAGTAGGAGGTCAGGGTCTGGGGCAGCTTTTCGGCGGGGATAATCTGGTCGATAAAGCGGCCGATCATGGAGTGTTCGGAGGTGCCGATCAGATACAGGTCCTCGCCCTCGATTTTGTACATCATGCCGTCCATGTCGGTCTGGCTCATGACGCCCTCCACCACGTTGCCATGGATCATGAAGGGGGGGATGCAGTAGGTGAAGCCCTTGCCGATCATGAAGTCCCGGCCATAGGCCAGCACGGCCTCGTGGAGCCGGGCGATGTCGCCCAGCAGATAGTAGAAACCGTTGCCGGAGACACGGCCTGCGGCGTCCATGTCGATGCCGTCAAAGCTCTCCATCAGTTCGGTGTGATAGGGGATGGGGAAGTCGGGCACCTTGGCCTCACCGAAGCGCTGGACCTCCACATTGGCGGAGTCGTCAGGGCCGATGGGCACGGAGTCGTCGATCATCTGGGGGATGACCAGCATCCGCTTGCGGACCTCCTCCTCCAGAGCGGTCTCCTGGGTCTCCAGCTCCGCCAGGCGGTCGGCCTGCTCCTTGACCTGCTGCTTCACGGCCTCGGCCTCCGCCAGCTTGGAGGGGTCCTTCTTGGCCTGGCCCATCAGCATGCCGATCTGCTTGCTGAGACTGTTGCGGGCGGAGCGGAGCTGGTCGGCCTCGGCAATGGCGACGCGGCGGCGGGCGTCCAGCTCGATGACCTCGTCCACCAGGGGCAGCTTGGCGTCCTGGAACTTCTTTTTGATGTTTTCCTTCACCGCATCGGGGTTTTCCCGGACAAAACGGATATCAAGCATAATGCATTTCTCCTCTTTCTTTCAAACTCAAGTCTTTTTGAGTGTTTCACGTGAAACATAAAGCGGCAAAGCCTTATTGGCCCTGCTCCGCCAGCCTGGCCTCCACGGCCTCCTTCAGCTCCTGGTAGCGCTCGCTGGGCGGGGTAACATCTGTGGCCGGGCGGATATCTCCCAGCAGGGCGGGGTAGCCGTTGGTCTCCATGATCCGGATGGTTTCGGAGCAGCCTTCGTAATCCTTGGCGGAGTACTGCTGCATCAGGGTGTAGAGGTGTGACTGCGCCGACAGGCGCCGGTCCACATCATCCAGCGCTTCGTTGGCGTTGTCCAGCGCATCCTTCAGATCCTCTTGCTCGGCCTTTGCCGCCGTCAACTGATCCTCCAAGCCGGCCAGCTCCTCCTGGAGGGCAATGATCCGCTCCTGGGTGGCCTGGACCTCCTGCATGGCGGTGACGGAGTTCTGAAGCTGTCCGAGAGCCTCGGTGTGGCTGCGCTGCGTCATCAAAGAGGACAGGGCCATCAGCAAAAACGCCGCGATGAACAGGATCATGATATAGACGACGACGGGCCTTTTTCCTGTGGGCTGCTTGTCCGTCTCCTGGGGCTGCGCCGTCGTTTCACTGTTGCGTTTTTCCAGCTTCATGCGTCCGGTCCTTTCTCTGGACGGTGCGCCCGCAGCAGGGCCAGGGCCTC
>JAUNGH010000289.1 GCA_030524605.1 Oscillospiraceae bacterium
CTGGCGGCGAAAAAGACCCGCCGCCCGGACCAGCCCCTGCGGGACTGGATCGCCGCGTTGGCGGCCCATGGGATCCGGTTCATGATCGTCTCCAACAACCGCTCCGGCAGCCGGGTGACGGAGTTCTGCGCCGATCTGGGCGTTGATTATCAGGGCCACGCGGGAAAGCCGTCTCCCAGGGGGCTGGAGGCCGCCATGGCGCGGGCGGGCGCGGAGAAGGCCCACACCGCCATGCTGGGCGACAAACTGCTGACGGACGTGCTGGCAGCCAACCGGGCGGGGGTTCTGGCGCTGATGGTGGAGCCGGTGGGCGGCGCGGTGACGGCCTGGCAGAAGGTCCTGCACGCCCTGCAGGCGCCCTTCAAGGCGGCCTGCCGCCGCCGGATGGCAAAAATCGGCTGAAAAAATCCAGCAACCGGATGAAAAATACTTGCAATAGCGGGCAACATAGGATAAAATATTTTCGGTAATTCGCCAGATATGGAAAATTAGAGAAAATGTCCTTCCACAGGTCGTTTTCTCGTAAGATTTGTGAGGAGGAAACATTTATGCCTACCATTACTGCCGGCGATTTTCGGAAGGGTATGATTTTTGAGATGGACGGGAAGCCCATGGTGGTCGTGGACTTCCAGCACGTGAAGCCCGGCAAGGGCGCCGCATTCGTGCGTACCAAGTACAAGAACGTCATCAGCGGCACCATCCGTGAGGAGTCCTTCAACCCCACCGCCAAGTTCGAGCAGGGCGCCGTGGAGCGCAAGAACGCCGAGTACAGCTACAACGACGGCGACCTGTACTACTTCATGGACCCGGAGACCTACGACATGGTCCCCCTGAACAAGGACGTGCTGGGCGACGCCTTCCAGTTCGTGAAGGAGAACACTATGTGCTCCCTGGTCAGCTACAAGGGCAGCGTGTTCACCGTGGAGGTTCCCAACTTCGTGGAGCTGGAGGTCACGGAGACCGAGCCCGGCGTGAAGGGCGACACCGCCACCAACGTCACCAAGAACGCCACCCTGGAGACCGGCGCGCAGATCAAGGTGCCCCTGTTCATCAACGAGGGCGAGAAGATCCAGATCGACACCCGCACCGGCGAGTATCTGGGCCGCGTGAAGGAATAAGCGTAAAGGGGGGGATGTGCATCCCCCCTTTCGATTCACACATGTTACTGTGAAAGGAGTTACCGCTATGGAGATCACTGAGAAGGTCGCTTATCTGAAAGGTCTGGCCGAGGGCATGGAGCTTGACACCGACAAGAAGGAGGGCAAGCTCCTGGCCGCCATCATCGACGTGCTGGATGACATCGCTCTGGAGATCCAGGACATCAAGGACGAGCAGGAGGAGCTGGCCGACGGTCTGGACGCCGTCAGCGACGACCTGGAGGATGTGGAGGACGCCGTTTTCGGAGACTGGGACGACGAGGATGAAGACGGCGAGTACTACGAGGACGAGCTGGAGGACGACGAGGACTGCTACGCCACTACCTGCCCCACCTGTGAGGAGACCATCTATTTTGATGAGTCCATCCTGGACGACGGCGAGGTCGTCTGCCCCAACTGCGGCGAAAAGCTGGAGTTTGACCTGGACAGCCTGGAGGAAGACGGCGAGGACTCCGACGAGGAGTAAGCCATGGATCAAAAGCGCCCGGTGCCGAAGGCACCGGGCGCTTTGCCGTTGATGATGCGGGCCGTCACTCCACCGCTTTTTTCCGCAGGCTGCAGAGGCCCGCGCCGATGGCGGTGGCGAAGGTGGCGTTTTCCGGGATGATATAGTGGATACCGTACAGCCGCTCGAAGTTCTCGAAATTCGGCTTGACCTGGTCCAGCGTGGTCATGGAGCCGGTGAGGATGACGGTCTGGGTGCCGCAGCTCTGGCAGGCCAGCACCGTCATGGTGCCGATGGCCTGGAGCACCAGGTTCACCGCCCCGGCGGCCAGGTCGGCGGG
>JAUNGH010000035.1 GCA_030524605.1 Oscillospiraceae bacterium
ACATGACCGCTCCCCGCCCCGACGGCAGCGGCGGCGCCAGGGCCATGGCCCTGGCGCTGGCGGACGGCGGCGTGGCGCCGGAGCAGGTGGACTATATCAACGCCCACGGCACCTCCACCCACTTGAATGACGCCGGAGAGACCGCCGCCGTCAAGGCGGTGTTCGGCCGGCACGCCTACAAGCTTGCCATGAGTTCCACCAAGTCCATGACCGGCCACATGCTGGGCGCGGCGGGCGCGGTGGAGGCCCTGTTCACCGCCCTGGCGCTGAAGGACGGCTATCTCCCCGCCACCATCAACTATCAAATCCCAGACGAGGAATGTGACCTGGACGTGGTGCCCAATGTGGGCCGGGCCGCCGATGTCCGGTACGCCCTGTCCAACTCCCTGGGCTTCGGCGGCCACAACGGCAGCCTCGTATTCAAAAAGTGGGAGGGCTGAGCCATGGGCATACAGTATGATTCCAATCAAATTGCCGAAATCCTGCCCCACCGCTACCCCTTCGCCCTGGTGGACCGCATTGTGGACGGCGAGCCGGGCAAGTGGGCCAAGGGCATCAAATGCGTCACCGTCAACGAGCCGTTCTTCCAGGGCCACTTTCCCCAGAAGCACGTCATGCCCGGCGTTTTGCTGATCGAGGCCATGGCCCAGGTGGGCGGCGTGGCGATTCTGGCCCTTCCGGAGAACCGGGGCAAGCTGGCCTTCCTGGGCCGGGTCCATGACGCCCGCTTCAAGCGTCAGGTGGTCCCCGGCGACGTGGTGGAGATGGAGTGCGTGCTGACGAAGCGGCGGGGCCCCGTCGGCGTGGGCGAATGCCGCGCCGCGGTCAACGGCGAGACGGCCGTCACGGCGGAGCTGACCTTTGCCATCGGCGGAGAATAATGGTTGCCCTTTTCCCGCAAAATTGTTATACTGTATAAAGTATCCGCAGATTGCGGGAAAGTGGGCGGACAGGATGCTGAAACACGCGTTTTTCAATGTGTACACCAAATTCAAGCTGCACTTCTATCAGGAGATCTTCCAGCGCTTCCAGAGCCGGGAGGCCAGCCTGACTACGGTGGAGACCTTCTGCGTGGAGACCATCCAGGCCCTGGGCAGCCCCACGGTGAACGAATTCGCCACCTTCATGCGCATCTCCCCGCCCAACGCGGCCTACAAGGTGAACAGCCTGGTGAAAAAGGGCTACATCCGCAAGGTGCAGTCCAGCCACGACCGGCGGGAGTACCACCTGGAGGTCACCCAGAAGTATATCGACTACTACAACGTCTCCACCACCTACATGGTGGAGGTCATGGACCGTATCGCCCGGCGCTTCACCGCCGAGGAGTGCGCCAAGCTGGAGGAGATGCTGACCATCGTCAGCCAGGAGTTGATGCCGGAGGTGGCCATCCCCGACATCAAAATGACGGAATAAGGGAACAGGAGCCGCAGGCCAATGGCCCGCGGCTCCTTGCCGCATATTCAGAACAGGCCCTCCGGGATGCGGATGTCCGCCGTGGGCACTTTGTCCCAGGCAAAGTCCGTCAGCAGTTCCTCCGCCGCCCTGGGCGCCCCCGAGGGGTTGAAGCCCGCGAGATACGCCAGCTTCCCCAAAATCTCCGCCGCCGTGGCCCGATCCCGCAGGGTGTCCAGCCCGGCGTCGGCGTCCCGCTTGCTCAGCCGCCGCCCGTCCGGGGCCAGCAGCAGGGGGAAGTGGATGAAGTGGGGCGGCTCCAGCCCCAGCAGGTCATACAAATAGAGCTGCCTGGGGGTGGAGTCCAGCAGGTCCGCTCCCCGGACCACTTCCGTCACGCCCATGGCCGCGTCGTCCACCACCACCGCCAGCTGGTAGGCAAACATCCCGTCGGACCGGCGCAGCAGAAAATCCCCGCAGTCCCGGGCCAGATTCTCGCGGTACGGCCCCATGTGCCCGTCGGTGAAGGCCCATTCCTCCTCCGGCACCCGCAGCCGCAGGGCGGGGGCGCGGCCCGTCCGCCGGGCCCTTTCCGCCGCCTGCTCCGCCGTCAGACGGCGGCACGTTCCGGCGTAGACCACCTGGCCGTCCTCCCGGTGGGGGGCGCTGGCGGCGTGGAGCTCCGCCCGGGTGCAGAAGCAGGGATACACCATCCCCCGCTGTTCCAGCTTCTCCAGCGCCGCCTGATACAGCGCCGTGCGCTCACTCTGGTAATAAGGGCCGTCGGGACCGCCCACAGCGGGCCCCTCGTCCCAATCAAGGCCCAGCCACCGCAGGTCCTCCTCCATCCGGCCGGCGTAGCGCCGGGGACAGCGGGCGGTATCCAGGTCCTCGATGCGCAGCACCACCCGGCCGCCCTTCTGCCGGGCGCTGAGCCACGCCAGCAGGCAGCACAGGATGTTGCCCAGATGGATGCGCCCGCTGGGCGAGGGGGCGAAGCGGCCCACGGTCTGCATGGCAAACGGCTCCTTTCCATGAGATACGGTTTATTATACCGCGGGGCGGGCCGCTCCGCAAGAGGCCGCACAAAATCCCCCTGTACAACCAAATTCCGCCATGCTATAATAAGTGTTCAACATTTATCTCAACATCTTCCAAAGCGAGGTATTTGCATATGAACGAAGACATGCGGACCTTCGGCTACCTCTGCCCCAAGTGCGGCAAGAGCGTGATGGGCGCCCGCTCCATCTTCGCCCTGGAGGCCGCCGACGCGGAGATCGCCTGCGGCTGCGGCGGCAGCGTTTTGCGGACGGAGTTCGACGGGGAGAAATACCGGGTTTACGTCCCCTGCGGCATCTGCGGGGAGACCCACACGGCCGTCTGTGCGCCGGACCGCGTCCTGCGGGGCGGCACGGCCCTGGGCTGCGCCCGGACCAAGCAGTTCTGCTGCTTCATCGGCCCGGAGGGCACGGTGGAGAAAAATCTCCGGGAGTTGGCCATCCTGGCGGAGAAGGAAAAGCAGCAGGAGGGCGCGGGAGACCAGGAAGCCTTTCTGGACAACGTCATCATGTACGAGGTCCTCTCCGAGCTGAAGGACATCGCCGCCCGGAAGGACGGCGTCACCTGCGCCTGCGGCAGCAAGCGCTACGGCATGGAGATCCGCCGCTCCGCCGTGGATCTGGTGTGCCGGGACTGCGGCGCCAAGCTGCGCATCCCTGCCGCCACGGACCGGGATCTGGACGACCTGTGCTGCCACATGAAGCTGGTCATCCCCGGGAAATGATCCCGGCGCGCCGCATGCCTCCCCGTCCTTTGGCATAAGCTGATATGCCGCATCCGGCGGCACCGCTCTTTTTCGGGCCGGGCATCCCGGCCCCTTCTGTCAGAAAGGAAGGCTTATGATCTCACTTCTGGCGCGCCTGTTCCTCCGGCCCGGGGAGCAGGACCAGGCCGCCCTCCGCAAGGGCTACGGCATCCTCTGCGGCGCGGTGGGCATCGGCCTCAACGCGCTGCTGTTTCTGGGCAAATTTTTTGCCGGCGCCGTCTCCGGCTCCATCGCCATCACCGCCGACGCGTTCAACAACCTGTCCGACGCGGGCAGCTCCTTCGTCACCCTGCTGGGCTTCCATCTGGCGGGACAGAAGCCGGACGCAGGCCACCCCTTCGGCCACGGCCGTTTTGAGTACCTGTCCGGCCTGGCGGTGTCGGTGCTGATCCTGCTGATGGGCCTGGAGCTGGCGAAGTCCTCCATCGTCAAGATCCTGCGCCCCGCCCCGGTGGAGTTCAGCTGGCTGGTAACCGCCATCCTGTGCGCCTCCATCGCGGTGAAGCTGTACATGGCCTTTTACAACCGCCGGCTTGGCAAAAAGCTGGATTCTCCCGCCATGCTGGCCACCGCCGCCGACTCTCTCAGCGACAGCATCGCCACGCTGGCGGTACTGGCCGCCACCCTCATCGGGCACTTTACCGGGTTGATGATCGACGGCTGGGTGGGCGTCCTGGTGGCGCTGTTCATCCTGTGGTCCGGCTTCCACGCCGCCAAGGACACCATTGACCCCCTGCTGGGCACGCCGCCCACCCACGAGTTCGTGGAGCAGATCCGCCAACTGGTGCTGGCCCACCCCGCCATCATCGGCATCCACGACCTGATCGTCCACGACTACGGCCCCGGCCGGGTGATGATCTCCCTCCACGCGGAGGTCTCCGCCTCGGAAAACATGCTGGACATCCACGACGAGATCGACAATGTGGAAACCGAGCTGCGGGAAAAGCTGGGCTGCGAGGCGGTGATCCACATGGACCCCATCGTCACCGACGACGGCGTCACCGAGGAGACCCGCCGCCGGGTGGCGGCCCTGGTCCGCTGCATTGACGACGCCATCAGCATCCACGACTTCCGCATGGTTCCCGGCCCCACCCATACCAACGTCATCTTCGACGCGGTGGTGCCCTTCCACTTCCGCCTGACCGACGCCGAGGTGGAGGAGAAAATCAAAACCGCCGTCCGGGCGCTGGACGGCAGCTACTGTGCCGTGGTGAAGGTGGAGCGGTCCTATACCTGAGCAGAAGGACGGGGTTGACCCGTCCTTTTGCCTTTGATACAATATTTTTATAATGGAAGGGAGGCGTTTCCATGGGACTGCCCTGGTATTTGAAGCCGGATCTGTTTCTCCACAAAGAACTGCTGGACACCCAGGAGTCACTGTTCAGATCGTCCATTGACGCTGAAGCCGGCATCCGCAAACAGGCGCGCCGGATCGCGGAGCTGGAGGGCCGCGTGGCAGAGCTGGAAGGCCAGCTTTTCGCGCTGGAAAAGCTTCTGTCGGAGCAGGGCATTCTGCCGCCGCTGCCGGAAGCGCCCGCCCCGGAGACCGCCGCGCCTGAGATTCCTCCCATCGGCGTCCCCGTCACCTTCCCCGCCCGGACAGACAGCACCGTTGCCTGTCCCCGGTGCGGCAAATGTCAGTTAGGCAACCGGGATTTTTGCTGCGCCTGCGAAACGCCCTTTCTGTACGAGAACGAATAAGCACAGCGGCGCGCCTGACGGCGCGCCGCTTATAATTCCCCCGTTTCCGGGCAAGCTATGGAAAATCCATCATGTGAGGTGGCTTTCCATGAACGACAAACGCATCGGTCAGCGGACCATCGCCCTGGCCCATCCTCCCTCCGTCATCTCCTTTGCCAACATCGGCGGCAAGTTTGAGAGCCAGGGCCCCCTGGGCAAGTATTTCGACGAGGTGAGCGAGGACTCCTTCTTCGGTGAAAAGACCTGGGAGAAGGGCGAGTCCGCCATGCAGAAAAAGGTCCTCCAGCGGGCGCTGGACCAGGCCCATCTGAAGCCCGGCGACCTGGACTATATCTTCGCCGGAGACCTTTTGAACCAGTGCATCGGCTCTTCCTTCGGCCTGCGGGACTTCAACATCCCCTTCTACGGCCTGTACGGCGCCTGCTCCACCATGGGCGAATCATTGTCCCTGGCGGCCCTCATCATCGACGGGGGCTACGCCGGCAGGGCCGCTGCCGTCACCAGCTCCCACTTCTGCACCGCCGAGCGGCAGTACCGCATGCCCGTGCCCTACGGCAGCCAGCGGCCCCCCACCGCCCAGTGGACCGCCACCGCCTCCGGCTGCACCATCCTGGCCGCCGACGGCCCCGGCCCCTATATCACCCACGTCACCTGCGGCAAAATCGTGGACCGTGGCATCACCGACGCCAACAACATGGGCGCCGCCATGGCCCCCGCCGCCTACGACACCCTCTCCGCCTTCTTCCGGGACACCCAGACCAGGCCGGACGACTACGATCTCGTCATCACCGGCGACCTGGGGGAGCTGGGCCACGCCATCGTCCGGGACTTCTTCTCCCGGGACGGCATCCGTCTGGGGGAGAACTTTCAGGACTGCGGCCTGCTGCTCTACGACCGCCAGCAGCAGGACATGCACGCCGGCGCCTCCGGCTGCGGCTGCTCCGCCTCGGTGCTGAACGGCTATCTCCTGACCGAGATGCGCCGGGGCAGGTGGAAGCGCATTGTCTTCGCCCCCACCGGGGCGCTGCTGTCCCCCACCTCCAGCTTCCAGGGGGAGTCCGTCCCCGGCATCTGCCACGCGGTCTGTATCTCCGCCGCAAAGTAGTGTTCGCCGCAGATGCACACTCGTGCGCCGTATGGAAATTGCACAAACCTTTTTTCCCTGCGGCCGCCGCTTTTAGCGGAGTTCCCGAAATCTCCTGAAAACCCGGCCTGTCGGCGCCAAAACCGTTGACAGGCCGGGTTTTTTGCTCGTATAATTCAAAAAAGAGAGAGCAAGGGCGCCCCCTCTTGGGTCGTCTGCGCTCATTTTTTATTCGTTCTTTCCATTTTCGCATTAAAGCGATAAATTGCAGGCTTCCAAGCCGAAAGGAGACTGTTGAATGGGCAGATATACCAAGGAGGACATCATCCGGCTGGTACGGGACGAGGATATCCAGTTCATCCGGATGCAGTTCACCGACATCTTCGGCCAGCTGAAAAATGTGGCCATCACCGCCTCCCAGATCGAGCGGGCGGTGAACAACGAGATCATGATGGACGGCAGCTCCATCGAGGGCTTTGTCCGCATCGAGGAATCCGACCAGTACCTCTGGCCGGACCTGGACACCTTTGCCATCCTGCCCTGGCGGCCCCAGTACGGCAAGGTGGCCCGCTTGATCTGCGAGGTCCACAACCCCGACGGCACCCCCTTCGTGGGCGACCCCCGGAACGTTTTGAAGCGGGCCCTTCAGCAGGCGGAGAGCATGGGCTACACCTTCAACATCGGCTCGGAGCCGGAATTCTTCCTGTTCCAGACCGACGAGGACGGCAGGCCCACCACGAGGACCAGCGACGAGGCGGGCTACTTCGACCTGGGCCCCCTGGACCACGGCGAGAGCACCCGGCGGGAGATCTGCCTGTGCCTGGAGGAGATGGGCTTTGAGATCGAGGCCAGCCACCACGAGGTGGCCGCCGGCCAGCACGAGATCGACTTCAAGTACGCCGACGCCCTCCACGCCGCCGACAATATCATGACCTTCAAGCTGGCGGTGAAGGCCCTGGCCCAGAAGAACGGCCTCCACGCCACGTTCATGCCCAAGCCCGTCTACGGCGCCGCCGGCAGCGGCATGCACATCAACATGTCCCTGTTCAGAAAGGGCCGGAACGTCTTCCTCGACGAGAGCGCCCCCGGACAGCTGTCACCCCTGGCCTATCAGTTCATCGCGGGCCTGCTGGCCCATGTCCAGGGCTTCTGCGCCCTGACCAACCCCCTGGTGAACTCCTACAAGCGGCTGGTCCCCGGCTATGAGGCCCCCTGCTATCTGGCCTGGTCCTCCTCCAACCGCTCCGCCCTGATCCGCATCCCGGCCCCCCGGGGCCAGGGCACCCGGGTGGAGCTGCGGAGCCCGGATCCCTCCTGCAACCCCTATCTGGTGTTCGCGGCATGTCTCGCCGCCGGACTGGAGGGCATTGAAAAGGGCCTGACGCCCCCGGCGGAGGTCCCGGAAAATATCAACGCCATGACGCCGGAGGCCCGCGCCGCCCTGGGCATCCAGCGCCTGCCCGGCACTCTGGAGGCCGCCATCCACGCCCTGGAAGCAGATCAGCTGGTACTGGACACCCTGGGGCCCCACGTCTCCGCCCAGTACATCACCGGCAAGCTGCGGGAGTGGGAGGAATACCGCACCCAGGTCTCCCAGTGGGAGCTGGAGCAGTATCTGGTGGCGTTCTGACCTCCCCCTCCATCCCTTATGAAAGGAGATGCAGACAATGGACAGGATCGTGGTCGCCTTTGCCAATGAAGAGGCCCAGCGCCGCATCCTGCGTCTGCTGGAATCCGACGGCTATTCTCCCGCGGCCTGCTGCGCCGCCGGGGCGGAGGTCATCCGCACCGTCCGCAAGCTGGGCAGCGCCATCGTGGTCTGCGGCTTCAAGCTGCGGGACATGACGGCCACGGACCTTGCCGCCGACCTCCGGCAAACCGCCGTGCTGCTGACGGTATCCTCCGCCGTCAACCTGGACTTCTGCGAGGGGGAAAACCTCTACAAGCTGCCCACTCCCGTCCGCCGCTCCGACTTCTTCGCAACGCTGGACCTGCTGCGGCGGTTTGAGGAAAAGCACCTGCACCACCCGCCGCCCAAGCGCCGTGAGGCGGACCAGCAGCTCATTCAAAAGGCCAAGGATCTGCTGATGGACGTGAACCGCATGACGGAGGGCGAGGCCCACCGCTTCCTGCAAAAGCGCAGCATGGACGCGGGATTGAAAATGGTGGAAACGGCGCAGCTCATCATCGACTCCTACACGCGGTAGCGTAAAGGGGGCCTGTCCCCCCTTGAGGTCTGCGAACCGGCGCCCCCCCAAGGGCACGCGGGTCTCGGCATTTGGCCACGCACACGCCGCAGTGAAAACGATTGAATTTCCGATCCCTTTCCTGAGCGCCTGCGGCCGCAGGCTATCTCTTATCTCTTATCTTTTATCTCCACTCTCCAATTTTCACTCTTGAATCCCTCCTTCCTAATTCCTAATTGAACTAATTGAAACGGAGTGTTTCCTATGCTGGAATCTGACCAGAAAAACTTTCCCTTATACGATCCCCGCTTTGAGCACGACGCCTGCGGCATCGGCGCCGTGGTGGACCTGCGGGGCGGCAGGAGCTACCAGACCGTGGACGACGCCCTGAAGATCGTGGAAAAGCTGGAGCACCGCGCCGGCAAGGACGCCGCCGGGGAGACCGGCGACGGCGTGGGCCTGATGCTCCAGGTGCCCCACAAGCTGATGCTCAAGGCCGCGGCTGCCGAGGGCATCGCCCTGGGCGGCGAGCGTGATTACGGCGTGGGCATGTTCTTCTTCCCCAACAACAATCTGAAGCGCGCCCAGGCCAAGAAGATGATGGAGATCATCGTGGCCAAGGAGGGCATGGAATTCCTGGGCTGGCGGGATGTGCCCACCCACCCCGAGGTCCTGGGCGAGAAGGCCCTCTCCTGCATGCCCACCATCTGCCAGTGCTTCGTCAGGCGCCCGGCGGACTGCGCCCGGGGGCTGGACTTTGACCGGAAGCTGTACGTCGCCCGCCGGGTCTTCGAGCAGTCCAACATCAATACCTACATCTCCTCCTTCTCCAGCCGGACCATCGTCTACAAGGGCATGTTCCTGGTGGGCCAGCTCCGCAAGTTCTACGCCGACCTGACCGACCCGGACTGCGAGAGCGCCATCGCCCTGGTCCACTCCCGCTTCTCCACCAACACCAATCCCAGCTGGGAGCGGGCCCACCCCAACCGCTACATCATGCACAACGGCGAGATCAACACCATCCGGGGCAATGTGGACCGCATGCTGGCCCGGGAGGAGACCATGACCTCCACCCTGATGGACGACGACATGGACAAGATCCTGCCGGTGGTGGATCAGAGCGGCTCCGACAGTTCCATGCTGGACAACACCCTGGAATTCCTGCTGATGAACGGCATTGAGCTGCCCCAGGCGGTGATGATGACCATCCCCGAACCCTGGGCCAACGACAAGAAGATGGACCGGGCCAAGCGGGACTTCTACCACTACTACGCCACCATGATGGAGCCCTGGGACGGCCCCGCCGCCATCGTCTTTTCCGACGGCGACACCGTGGGCGCGGTGCTGGACCGCAACGGCCTGCGGCCCTGCCGCTGGTATCTCACCAGCGACGAGAAGCTGATCGTCTCCTCCGAGGTGGGCGTGCTGGACATTCCGCCGGAGAAGATCGTGAAGAAATCCCGTCTCCAGCCCGGCAAGATGCTGCTGGCCGACCTGCGGGAAGGCCGCCTGGTGGACGACAACGAGATCAAGCACCGCTATGCCGCCCAGCAGCCCTACGGCGAGTGGCTGGACCAGCATCTGGTGTACCTGCGGGATCTCCCCATCCCCAACAAGCGGGTGGAGACCCACTCCCAGGAGCTGCGGGACCGGCTGTACAAGGCCTTCGGCTACACCTATGAGGAGGTCAAGGACTCCATCCTCCCCATGGCCCGGGACGGCGCCGAGCCCACCTCCGCCATGGGCGTGGACACCCCGCTGGCGGTGCTCAGCGAGCATCACCAGCCCCTGTTCAACTACTTCAAGCAGCTCTTCGCCCAGGTGACGAACCCGCCCATGGACGCCATCCGGGAGGAGATCGTCACCGACACCACGGTGTACGTGGGCACCGGCGGCAACCTTTTGCAGGAGAAGGCGGAAAACTGCACCACGCTGCAGATCCACAACCCCATCCTGACCTCCGTGGACCTGATGAAGATCCGCTACATGAACCACCCCGGCTTCCACGTGGAGACTATCTCGCTGCTGTACTACAAGTCCATGCCTCTGGAGCACGCCCTGGACCAGCTGTTCGTCAACGTGGACCGGGCTTACAAGCACGGGGCCAACATTTTGATCCTGTCCGACCGGGGCGTGGACGAAAACCACGTGGCCATCCCCTCCCTGCTGGCGGTCAGTTCCCTGGAGCAGTATTTGGTCCGCACCAAGAAGCGCACCGCCGTCTCCATGATCCTGGAGAGCGCGGAGCCCCGGGACGTCCACCACTTCGCAACCCTGCTGGGCTACGGCGCCCAGGCCATCAACCCCTATCTCGCCCAGGAGTGCGTAGAGGAACTGGTGTCCCTGGGCCTTTTGGACAAGGACCCCGGCGCGGCAGTCAACGACTATAACAGCGCCATCCTCCACGGCATCGTGAAGATCGCCTCCAAGATGGGCATCTCCACCATCCAGTCCTACCAGTCCGCCCAGATCTTCGAGTGCGTGGGCATCAACAAGGCGGTGGTGGACAAGTACTTCACCAACACCGTCTCCCGGGTGGAGGGCATCGGCCTGGAGGAGATCGGCGAGGGCGTGGAGTGGAACCACAACCAGGCCTTCGACCCCCTGGGGCTGGGCTTTGACCCCACCCTGGACTCCATGGGCACCCACAAGCTGCGCTCCGGTCCCGACAAGGAGGACCACATGTACAGCCCCCGGACCATCCTGCTGCTGCAGAAGGCCGCCCGGGAGGGGGATTACCAGGCGTTCAAGGAGTACACCTCCCTGGTGGACTTCGCCGACAAGCCCCACACCCTGCGGGGGCTGCTGGGCTTCCAGTTCGACGAGAACGGCGGCATCCCCATCGACGAGGTGGAGCCGGTGGAGTCCATCGTCAAGCGCTTCAAGACCGGCGCCATGAGCTACGGCTCCATCTCCCAGGAGGCCCACGAGTGCATGGCCATCGCCATGAACCGCATCGGCGGCAAGTCCAACTCCGGCGAGGGCGGCGAGGCCGCGGAGCGCCTCCACGACGAGCGCTGCTCCGCCATCAAGCAGATCGCCTCCGGCCGCTTCGGCGTCACCAGCGAGTACCTGTGCAGCGCCAAGGAGATCCAGATCAAGATGGCCCAGGGCGCCAAGCCCGGCGAGGGCGGCCACCTGCCCGGCAAAAAGGTCTATCCCTGGATCGCCAAGACCCGCTGCTCCACCCCCGGCGTGACGCTGATCTCTCCCCCGCCCCACCACGACATCTACTCCATCGAGGATCTGGCCCAGCTGATCTACGATATGAAAAACGCCAACCGCAGCGCCCGCATCAGCGTGAAGCTGGTCAGCGAGGCGGGCGTGGGCACCATCGCCGCAGGCGTCGCCAAGGCGGGCGCCCAGGTGGTGCTGATCTCCGGCCACGACGGCGGCACCGGCGCGGCTCCCAAGAACTCCATCCAGGGCGCGGGCCTGCCCTGGGAGCTGGGCGTGGCGGAGGCCCACCAGACCCTGATCCGGAACGGCCTGCGAACCCAAGTTGTCATCGAGGCCGACGGCAAGCTGATGACCGGCCGGGACGTTGCCATCGCCTGCATGCTGGGCGCGGAGGAATTCGGCTTTGCCACCGCGCCGCTGGTGACTCTGGGCTGCTGCATGATGCGGGTGTGCAATCTGGACACCTGCCCCGCGGGCATCGCCACCCAGAACCCCCAGCTCCGCAAGCGCTTTTCCGGCAAGCCGGAGTATATCATCAACTTCATGTGCTTCGTGGCCCAGGAACTGCGGGAGTATATGGCCAAGCTGGGCATCCGCACCGTTGACGAGCTGGTGGGCCGCAGCGACCTGCTGCGGGTCCGGGAGAAGCTGGTAACCCACCGGGCGGAGACTCTGGATCTCAGCGGCCTGCTCCAGAACCCCTATGGCAGCCGCGTCCCCCACTTCGACCCCAGCACGGTCTACGACTTCCATCTGGAAAAGACGGTGGACATGAGCGTCCTGCTGGAGAAGCTGGGCAAGAGCCTGAAGGGCAAAAAGTCCGGCAGGCTGGATCTCCAGGTCTCCTCCACGGACCGCTCCTTCGGCACCCTGTTCGGCTCCGAGATCACCCGCGCCTGCGGCAGTTCCCTGCCGGACGACAGCTATGTCATCACCTGCCACGGCGGCGGCGGGCAGTCCTTCGGCGCCTTCATCCCCAAGGGATTGACCCTGGCCCTGGAGGGCGACTGCAATGACGGCCTGGGCAAGGGCCTCTCCGGCGGCAAGCTCATCGTCTACCCGCCCAAGGGCAGCGCCTTTGACCCCGGTGAGAACATCATCGTGGGCAACGTGGCGCTGTACGGCGCCACCTCCGGCCGGGCCTTCATCTCCGGCGTGGCCGGCGAGCGGTTCTGCGTCCGCAACTCCGGCGCGGTGGCCGTGGTCGAGGGCGTGGGCGACCACGGCTGCGAGTACATGACCGGCGGCCGGGTGGTCATCCTGGGCTCCACCGGCAAGAACTTCGCGGCGGGCATGTCCGGCGGCATCGCCTACGTGCTGGACGAGAACCACGACCTGTACATGCGGCTCAACAAAGAACAGGTCCTGACGGATACCCTCACCGAGTCCCACGATATCCAGGAGCTCCGCGGCCTGATCGAGGAGCACGTCGCCGCCACCGGCTCTCCCCGGGGCAGGCAGATCCTGGCGGCGTTCCACTCCTACATCCCCTGTTTCAAGAAGGTCATGCCCAAGGACTATGACCGGATGCTGCGCTCCATCGCCCAGTACGAGGAAAAGGGCATGAGCCGGGAGCAGGCGGAGATCGAGGCGTTTTACGCCAACACCAAGGTTTGAGAGAGGAGGACGAATACGATGGGAAAGACAACCGGATTTTTGGAATATGTCCGCAAAAACGACCCCGCCCGGCCCCCGGAGGAGCGGGTGGGCGACTGGAACGAGTTCCATCTCGCCCTCCCCAACCCCGCCCGGGAGCAGCAGGGCGGCCGCTGCATGAACTGCGGCGTGCCCTACTGCCAGACCGGCATGCTGTGGGAGGGGCAGACCTTTGGCTGCCCCCTCCACAACCTGATCCCCGAGTGGAACGACATGATCTTCGCGGGCAACCGCTCCCACGCCCTGAGCCGCCTGCTGAAGACCAACAACTTCCCCGAGTTCACCGGCCGGGTCTGCCCCGCCCCCTGCGAGCGGGCCTGTATCTGCGGCATCTACGGCGACGCCGTCACCGTCCGGGACAACGAACTGTGCATCATTGAGGACGCCTTCGCCTCCAAGGCCATCAAGCGCCGCCGCCCGCCCCAGTGGTCGGGCAAGAAGGTCTGCGTGGTGGGCTCCGGCCCGGCGGGCCTGGCAGCGGCCGACCAGCTGAACCACCGGGGCCACTCCGTCACGGTAGTGGAGAAGGATGAGCAGCCCGGCGGCCTGCTGACCTACGGCATCCCCAACATGAAGCTGCCCAAGGACGTGGTGAAGCGCCGCATCGACCTGATGACCGACGAAGGCGTCAGCTTCGTCTGCGGCGTGGACGCCTCCGACCCCAAGACCGCCCGGCGGCTGCTGGCGGAGTATGACGCGGTGATCCTGTGCTGCGGCGCGGGCAAGCCCCGCCCCCTGGGATTGGACACCGCCGGCGTCTCCGGCGTGTACTACGGCACGGAATACCTGAAGGCCGCCGTGGAGCGCCACATCTTCGGCAAAGAGCCCAACCTCCCCACGGCGGAGGGCCGGGACGTGGTCATCATCGGCACCGGCGACACCGCCAGCGACTGCGTGGCCACCGCCCTGCGGCAGGGCTGCGCCTCCGTCATCCAGTTGGTGCGCCGTCCGGAGAGCGACTACCTGAAAAACGGCCGGCTCCCCCTGGATTACGCCCATGAGGAGGCCCTGGCCGTCACCGGGCGGGACCCCCGCCGCTTCGGCGTCCAGGTCCAGTCCCTGGTGACGGACGACACCGGGACCCTCACCGCCGTCGTCACCACGGAGGGTGACACCCTGCCCTGCTCCCTGCTGATCGCCGCCACGGGCTTCGCCGGGTGCGAGGAGGACGTGTGCGCCGCCTTCGGCGTGGAGGCGGATAAGACCGTCCACACCCGGGAGGGAAGCTTTGCCACCGGCGTGGAGAAGGTCTTCGCCGCCGGCGACATGCGCCGGGGCCAGTCCCTGGTGGTGTGGGCCATCGCCGAGGGCCGCGCCGCCGCCGCGGAGGTGGACGAATACCTGATCGGCTACACCAATCTGGTGCGGACCATGTGAGCGAATTGACAATTGATAATTGACAATGTTTTGGACAATGGATGATGCGTGGGAGATACTGCCGCATTGTCCATTGTCCATTATCAATTGTCAATTTATATAAATACCAGAGAACTTTTTTGACAAATCCATGAGTTTCTTGGCCAAACCGCCCATTGACGCCCCCCTCTTTTTGGTGGTAAAGTCATACCATCGATAAGGCAAGGGCGCCTGAGAGAGAACCTCTCCGGCGCCCTTGCCTTTTCTGTACAAAGAGGAGGGAAATTTATGTATTCATCCGTGAACACCATTTGGGTCCTGTTGGGAGCAGCCCTGGTTTTCCTGATGCAGGCGGGCTTCGCCATGTGTGAGGCGGGCTTCACCCGGGCCAAGAACACTGGCAACATTCTGATGAAGAACCTGATGGACTTCTGCATCGGCACCCCCACCTACTGGATTCTGGGCTTCGGTCTGATGTTCGCCGGCTCCGGCACCATCATCGGCGGCTTTGACCCCTTTGTCCTGGGCGATTATTCCGGCGTTCTTCCCGACGGCGTGCCCCTGTTCGCCTATCTGATCTTCCAGACGGTCTTCTGCGCCACCTCCGCCACCATCGTCTCCGGCTCCATGGCGGAGCGCACCAAGTTCATCTCCTACTGCATCTACTCCTTCTGCATCTCCGCGTTCATCTATCCCATCTCCGGCCACTGGATCTGGGGCGGCGG
>JAUNGH010000290.1 GCA_030524605.1 Oscillospiraceae bacterium
TGGGCGCTGAAGCTTCTGCCGGAGCAGAGGTGTCCGCTGAGGACTGTGGTGCTCCCGTCTCTTTCGCCCCGCAGGCCGACAGCAAGCACAGGCAGAAAATCACCGTGAATAGCCGTTTCATCGTGCTACCTCCTGTGTGTTCTATAAATTCTATGTGTTCAGACGAAACTCTCTGGGAAAAGTTCCCGGCAATGTGTACAAAATCAGGCAGAATTTTTTTCAGGCTCCCTGCTTGCATTTTAGCCCATTCTCCGGTACAATACAAGTACAAGCAAAGACGGATAGCTGCAACGTAGTGCTTCGCGCACGGGCTGACACCTATCTCCCTTTGCCGTCGATAGGTGTTTCAAACCGCCGTGGGTTTGAAGCGCCTTTTCTTTTTATCAGTGCAAACGCTTTGAGGGAATATAAGGAGGTTTTCGCATGATCTTACTGGCAAACGGAAAAGTCATCACCCGGGATCCTGACGGCATCGGTTATCTGCCCGACGGCGGCGTCGTCACCGACGGCGGAAAAATCGTGGAAGTCGGCCCCACCGCCGGCCTGAAGGCCAAGTACCCCCAGGCCGAGTTTGTAGACGCCCGGGGCGGCGTCATCATGCCCGGTCTCATCAACGCCCACACCCACATCTACTCCGCGCTGGCCCGGGGCCTCAGCATCAACGGCTACGCCCCCACCAATTTCTATGAGGTACTGGACGGCCAGTGGTGGTATATCGACCGCAATCTGGACCTGGAGGCCACCCGCGCCTCCGCCCAGGCCCTGGTCATCGACAGCATCAAGCAGGGCGTCACCACCATCTTCGACCACCACGCCAGCTTCTGCGAGATCCCCGGCTCCCTGATGAAGATCGCCGAGGTCACCCAGGAGATGGGCATGCGGGCCTGCCTGTGCTACGAGGTCAGCGACCGCGACGGCGAGGAGAAATCCCTCCAGTCCGTCCAGGAGAACAAGGACTTCATCGACTGGTGCGAGAGCCACCCCAGCGATATGCTCAAGCCCATGTTCGGCGGCCACGCCCTGTTCACCATCTCCGACAGGACCTTTGACCGCATGGCCGAGGCCAACGGCGGACGGGTGGGCTTCCATATCCACGTGTCCGAGGGCATGAACGACGTGTACGACTCCCTCCAGAACTACGGCCGCCGTCCCGTCCAGCGGCTCCAGGACCACGGGATCCTGGGCCCCAAGACCATCCTGGGCCACTGCATCCACGTGAACACCGCCGAGATGGACATCATCAAGGCCACCGGCACCATGTGCGTCAACAACCCCGAATCCAACATGGGCAACGCCGTTGGCTGCTCCCCCGTGCTGCAGCTCTACAAAAAGGGCATCCTCATCGGCCTGGGCACCGACGCCTACACCAATGACATGCTGGAGAGCATCAAGGTGGCCCTGACCATCCAGCGCCACAACGCGTGCCTGCCTAATGTGGGCTGGTGCGAGGTCACCGACATGCTGTTCAAAAACAACGCCAAGATGGCCCAGCGGGCGGGCTTCCCCCTGATGGGCGTGCTGAAAGCCGGCGCGGCGGCGGACGTCATCGTTATGGACTACAAGCCCTTCACCCCGTTCTCTGACGCCAACATCGACGGCCACATGCTCTTCGGCATGACCGGCCGCCAGTGCCAGACCACCATGATCAACGGCAGGATCCTGATGAAGGACAGAGTTTTGACGCAGATCGACGAGGAGGCCGTCAACGCCCACATCCTGGAGAGCAGCAAGCGCCTGTGGGGCAGGCTGAACCACTGCGAGTATTAAGAGTGAAGATCAGAGGGTGGAGAGTGAAGATACGGAGTTCCACCGGAGGTGGAACAAATTAAAATCGTCCGGCAGTGCCGGACACCAAATCTTCAGTGTGAACTCTTCCCTGTCTACTGTGACCAAGTGAGGTGGTAACAGCATGTCTGAACGGTTGACCGCC
>JAUNGH010000291.1 GCA_030524605.1 Oscillospiraceae bacterium
GCTCGCGGACTTTACCGCCGATCGGGAATTTCACCCTGCCTTGAAGACATTCATCCTATTTAGTTGTCGCCTTTCATTATAGATATATTCCCTGCTAAAGTCAACGAAAATATGTCATTTCACCACCACATTGGCATCGCCCAGGGTCTCCTTTGCCTCTTCCACCAGCGCCTTGTGGAGCAGCACGGTGCTGCCGTAGACCTTCCGGGTGTCCGCCATGACCATCTTCACCGGGGTGGTGCCGGGGAACATGGAGAACACCAGCTTCATATGCCGCACCGACGGGTGGCCGATGGCGGGGAATTTCAGGTAGAGGGTGCTGCCCTCCACCAGCTTTTCATGCCTGGGCCGGGGCGCGGGCTGGGGCGGCAGGCCGCCCCCCGCCGTGGACAGAGGATAGGCGGAGTCGCACATGATCTGGGGGGCCTTCTCGTCCCGGACGGACAGCCGCCCCTTCACCACCACCGCCTGGTTCTCCTTGAGGTACGCGCCGCAGGTCTCCAGTACCTTGGAGAAGCACAGCAGCTCCATGGACGCGGTGTCGTCCTCCACCATGACATAGGCCATCAGGCTGTTGTTCTTGGTGGTCTTGGTCTTGCTGGACGTGACCACGCCCGCGATGGTGACGCGCTGGCCGTCGGCAAACCGGACGGGACCGCCTTCCTGGGCGAAATCATTCAGAATGGAGCCGATGGTGGGCGCGTTCAGCTTGCGCAGCACGTCCCGGTAGGCGTCCATGGGGTGGCCGGAGAGGTACAGGCCCGTGGTGGCCTTCTCCATGGTCATCAGCTCCTGGGGCGTGAACTCCGGGATATCCGGCAAGGGTATCTCCTTCACAGGCGCTGCGCTGCCCTGAACACCTGCCGCCATGGAGAAGAAGTCCATCTGCCCCTCCAGATTCTGCCGCTGCTGGGCGGCCGCCGCGTCCATGACCTTCTCATAGACCCGGATCAACTGGGAGCGGCGGGTGCCGAAGCCGTCGAAGGCGCCGGAGCGGATCAGATTCTCCACCGCCCGCTTGTTCATGTCGCTGCCGGTCATGCGGCTGCAAAAGTCGTTCAGGGACGTGAAGGGCGCGTTCTCCCGCTCCCGCATGACGGCCTGGATAAAGCCCCGGCCAATGTTCTTGATGGCCACAAGGCCGAAGCGGATGCCGCCCTCCTCCACTGTGAAACGGTCGGAGGAGCGGTTGATGTCCGGCGGCAGCAGGGCGATGCCGCAGTCCTTGCACTCGTTGATATAGCCCGCGATCTTGTCGGAGTTGTCCAGCACGCTGGTCAGCAGCGCGGCCATATACTCCCGGGTGTAGTGGCACTTGAAGTACGCCGTCTGATAGGCCACCACCGCATAGGAAACGGCGTGGGCCTTGTTGAAGGCGTAGTTGGCAAAGTCGTAGATCTCCTGGTAGATGGCCTCCGCCGTGGCCTCAGGGATGCCATGGGCCACACAGCCTGTAATGCCTCTTTCCTTGTCACCGTGGATGAAGGCGTCCTTCTCCTTCTGGATCTGGGCGGCCTTCTTCTTGGAGATGGCCCGGCGCACCATGTCCGCCTGGCCCAGGGAATAGCCCGCCAGCTGCTGGAAGATCTGGATGACCTGCTCCTGGTAGACGATGCAGCCATAGGTGACGGACAGGATGGGTTCCAGGGACGGATGGCGGTATTTGATGAGCTTGGGGTCGTGCTTGCAGGCGATAAACCGGGGGATGGCGTCCATGGGGCCGGGGCGGTACAGGGCGATGATGGCGGTGATGTCCTCGATATTCTGGGGCTTCAGGCCCACGCAGACGCCGGTCATGCCGCTGGACTCCATCTGGAACACGCCGCTGGTCTGGCCCCGGGCGATCATCTCAAAGGTCTCTTTGTCGTCCTCCGGGATGTCCTCCAGCCGGAAGTCCGGCTGGTGCTCCTGGACCATCTTCACC
>JAUNGH010000292.1 GCA_030524605.1 Oscillospiraceae bacterium
GCCTGCCCCGCCAAGGGCGCGCTGGAGATGGTCCCCTTCGAGAGCCAGAGGGAGCAGCAGCCCAACTTCGACAGCTATGCCATGAACGAGGCGCTGCTGAAGAAGGACGTGATCAGCGACAAGACGGTGAAGAGCAGCCAGTTTGCCAAGCCCTACTTCCAGTTCTCCGCCGCCTGCGCCGGCTGCGCGGAGACGACGTATATCAAGCTGGTGACGCAGCTCTTCGGCAGCCGCATGTATGTGGCCAACGCCTCCGGCTGCTCCTCCGCTTACGGCGGAGCCATGCCCATGACCCCCTACTCCTGCGATCAGCGGGGCTTCGGCCCGGCCTGGGAGCAGTCGCTGTTTGAGGACAACGCGGAGTTTGCCTACGGCTTCCTGCGGGCCGGCGGCGCGATCCACGGCGAGCTGATGATCCGCTTGAAGAGCCTGAAGGAGCGGGGTGTGGCTGAAGAGGCGGTCTCCGCCTACCTGGAGAAGTGGGAGGATCCCGCCGTGACCCGTGAGGTCACGGACGCCCTGGTGGCCGCACTGGAGAGCGCCGAGCCCTGCCCGGAGACGGAATTCGTCCTGAAAAACAAGGAGTATCTGACCAAGAAGTCCGTGTGGGCCTTCGGCGGCGACGGCTGGGCCTACGACATCGGCTTCGGCGGCATCGACCATGTGCTGGCCCAGAACCGGGACATCAACATCCTGGTCATGGATACCGAGGTGTATTCCAACACCGGCGGCCAGTCCTCCAAGGCCACGCCTACTGCGGCCATCGCCAAGTTCGCGGCGGCCGGCAAGGAGGTCAAGAAAAAAGACCTGGGCGCCATCGCCATGAGCTACGGCTATATCTATGTGGCCCAGGTGGCCATGGGCTATGACCAGGCCCAGACCCTGAAGGCCATCCGTGAGGCGGAGGCCTATCCCGGCCCCTCCATCGTCATCGCCTACTGCCCCTGCCTGGAGCACGGCATCAAGGCCGGCATGAGCTGCACGCAGACAGAGATGAAGAAGGCCGTGGAGTGCGGCTACTGGCACCTGTACCGCTATGATCCCCGCCGGATCGAGGAGGGCAAGAACCCCTTCCAGCTGGATTCCCCGGAGCCGGACAGCGAAAAGATGGCGGACTACCTGAAGGGTGAGAACCGCTATGCGTCCCTGCAGATCAACTTCCCCGACCGCGCGGAGAAGCTCTATGAAAAGACCATCCGCGAGGCCAAGGAACGCTATGCCAAATACCGCAAGCTGGCGGACGGCTGATATTTGAACAAGGCACCATACACTCCCTCTCTCGCGGGAGCGCCGCGTGTTGGACCGCGCGGCGCTCCCCAAACCCAACGAAAAAGGATATGTGCGTGATGAAAATGAACCAAAAGGAGATTGAGCGGGTGATCCCCCACCGCCCGCCCATGCTGCTGGTCACCACGGTGGAGGATCTGGTTCCCGGCGAACGGATCGTCTCCACGTTTTATGTGGACCCGTCCCGGGATATTTTCAAGGGCCACTTCCCGAACGAGCCTGTGCTGCCCGGCGTGTATTCCGTGGAATGCATGGCGCAGACGGCGGATATCCTGCTGCTGTCCACAGAGCGGTACGCAGGGAAGACCCCCCTGTTTCTGGGGATCAACAATGTGCGTTTTTTAAAGAAAATCCTGCCGGGAGACACGATTGAAATCAGAGCGAAAATGACCGCGGAGCGGGCGGAAAAGGCCATTGCCACCTGCTCGGCGGAGATCTATAACCATGGGGAGCTGGCGGCCACAGGCGATGTGAGCCTGGCCATGCGCTGAAACATATATCCATGGATGTGAAAGAGGAGAACTGACTATGAACGCGTATCTCGCAAGTGTCATCGAAAACGTCAGGACCAAGCACGCCAACGAGCCGGAGTTTGTCCAGACGGTGGAGGAGGTCCTCTCCT
>JAUNGH010000293.1 GCA_030524605.1 Oscillospiraceae bacterium
ATGACCGACGGCTACGGCTCCTGGTGGCGCGTGGGCGACACCGAGGTCTCCGAGCGCAAGGAGAATCTGGAAGCCTACAAGAGCCATCTGGCCCATGTGAAGGACGCACGGAAGTACTGAGAACCTCGAGGGGGAGCAGGCTCCCCCTCGACCTCCCCCACCACCAGTGACGTCGGTCACTGGTGTGTGCGCCCCAAGGGCGCACGGGTCGGGGAATTTTCGGCAGGCGCATGTCCTGCCGAAAATGATTGAAATTTCTTCTTTCGCTGACCGCGAAAGAACTGGGAAAACCACAGGTTTTCCCTAGACCCTTTCCTTGGCCCAGGCTGCGCCTGGGCCGGAGCCGGAACGTCTGTAGGAGGGGCGGCGATGCCCGCATCGCCCCGTGAAGCGAGGAGGTGCGGTTATGGATTGCCCGTATTGCGGCGCTGAAATGGAGGAAGGCGCTCTGCAAAGCTCCCATGGTATTTATTGGTTGAATCAGGCCGCCAAATACTGCCCTCCACAGTGGGTGAAAAGTGCGGAGGAGCTCTGTGATGCGGATAACCTGATGCAATCTCCTTACGTTCCCGCCTCCCGCTGCCCCACATGCAGGAAGGTCATTTTTTCCTATTAAAATTCCTCATTTTACATTTAAAAAAGTAAAGGAAGGTAATCAACATGGATCAGGTTCTGAAAATCGGCATTATCGGCTGCGGCGCCATCGGCAAGGATCACTGCCGCCGCATCATCGAGACCGTCCCCGGCGCCACTGTCGTGGCTGTCTCCGACTATGTGGCCGCCGCCGCTGACGATACCGCCGCCAAGTACGGCATCAAGTCCTACGGCAACGACTGCGACGGCATGATCAAGGACCCCGAGGTCGAGGCCGTCGTCATCACCTCCATCGACCCCACCCATCATGACTACGTCATGAAGACCCTGGCCGAGGAGAAGTGGTGCTTCTGCGAGAAGCCCCTGAGCCAGAACGCCAAGGACTGCGAGGAGATCATCAACCGCGAGCTGGAGATCGGCAAGCGTCTGGTGCAGGTGGGCTTCATGCGCCACTATGACCGCGGCTACGCTGAGATGAAGCGCATCATCGACTCCGGCGAGATCGGCGCTCCCCTGGTCATCAAGGCCTGCCACCGCAATGTCTCCCAGGGCCCGGGCTTCAAGACCGAGAACGGCGTGACCAACGTGGCCATCCACGAGCTGGACATCTGCCGCTGGCTGCTGGACGACGAGTACGAGGACGTGCAGTGCGTCAAGGTCCGCCAGTCCGCCAACTCCGACAAGGGCTATGACAACCCCCAGGTCATGCTGATGCGCACCAAGAAGGGCTGCTTCATCGACGTGGAAGTCCAGGTGGCCGACGGCTACGGCTATGACATCCAGTGCGAGGTCGTCTGCGAGAACGGCACCGTCAAGCTGCCCGATCCCTACGCCGTGGTCCGCCGCTCCCGTCCCGCCGGCTGGGACAGCCTGAACCCCGCCGAGTCCATGCCCATCATGACCGACTGGAAGGAGCGCTTCATCGAGGCCTACGACATCGAGTTCTGCAAGTGGGTGGAGTCCATCCACGCCGGCAAGCTCACCGGCCCCTCCTCCTGGGACGGCTATGTGGCCTGCGTCGCCGGCGACGCCCTGAACGCCTCCCGCGGCACCTCTCAGTTCCTGAAGGTGGAGACCATGGAGAAGCCCGAGCTGTACAAGTAATTCGACAGCTTGCATGTGACCCTGTACAGGGGGCTTGCGTCTTCGGCGCAAGCCCCCTGTTTTTCACCCCACGCCCCATGCATTGCTCGAAAAGGAGGAGAGGCATGAAAAAGCCGCTGTTTTTTCCCAAATGGCTGTACGCCGTTCTCTGCCTGTTGTACATCGCCCTCTGCCTGGCCGCGTCCATATTTTACATGCGGGCGGGTTTC
>JAUNGH010000294.1 GCA_030524605.1 Oscillospiraceae bacterium
CTCCCGCAAGGCCGGTGCTGAGGATAAAGAAATCCTCCGCCAGCGCCTCCTTCTGTATGGCAATGCGGTGGGTCCCGCACTCATATTTGGCCGTCATCATCACGTCCAGCGCGGACTGCACGTCCGTGATGACCGCCGTCTCACGCTCGATCACCGCCGCGGCCACGCCGCCCACGGTGATTGTTTTAATAGTCATATCGAAAACTCCTTGGTTATTGATAATACACCCCCATCACCTGCTTGTGGGGCTCCGTAAATGCCCCCAGCCGGATGTCCATGCCGATCTCAAAGGCCCGGTCCCAAGGGAAGCGGTAGTTGTCCAGCTGGATGCCCCCCCAGCCCCGCAGCGCCGTGGGGCCCAGGTCCGAAATGAAATTGCTCCGCTCCAGATTCCGGATCACATCCGCCGCAGCCGCGTCCATGCTGGACTCCAGCCGGGCCTGCACCGCCGCAAGGTCGATCTCCGGCGCCCAGAAGTTGTTGGGATCGCCCCCCAGGTCGTTCCGGATATACCCCAGCAGCTCCTCCCGCACCACATGCTTATAGCAGAAATCCTTGATGACACTGTCCGCCAGGGTCCGGGCAAAGGCCCGCTCCGTGGCCTCGGTCTGCTCTCCGTTCTTCAAAAACGCATACCGCGCCACGCCGTGGCTCAGAGCCGTGCCGGTGACGATGGCCATGTCCAGGAACCCGGCGTAACTCAGCAGATACCCCAGTTCCGTCTCTTTTGTCAGCTTCTCATAGTAAGACACCTCATACCTGCCGTTGCTGGCGTCGATGAGGATCACGGGGCGGCCTTCGCTCCGGCACACGTTCAGGGCGTCTATCAGCTGCTCACAGTAGACTGTCTTTTGCGTTTCGTCGGCAGGCTGTGTCAGCACCAGGATATCCAGCGCCGTCCGGGGAGGACGCGCCGTGCTCTCATCCAGCGCGAGGCCAAAAAAGTCCGCGTGCTCCGCCATGATCTCCGTCAGCGGCAGGTAATCATAATCGCAGGCAGGCCGGTCCTCCGTGCCGCCGAAGTACGCCACAGAGACCGCCGCTCCCGTCCAGCCGCTCTCCTCCAGATACAGCTTCGCCACCGCCTTGAAGGCCAGATCGTCCACGCCGGAGAGCAGGGCGTCTCCCTCCCGCAGCAAACTCCGCAGATAGGCGATCTCGTTTTTCTGGATGCTGTCCTCCTCCGAGGAGTCGTCGATGCCCACGATCACGCGGAAATTCTCATAGCCGCCGCATTGGACCGTCTGCAGCATCCGCTCCGCCAGCGCCAGCTTCCGGCTCCGGGCGGCCAGATATTCCGCCGTCTGCGTCTCCGTCAGGCCAAAGTCCGCCGGAGACAGCTCCGTGCCGCCGCTGCCCAGCCGGTAGCCGGCCCGGATGTTCTCCGCCGTCAGCGCCTGCCCCTCCAGCACGGGCCGGCCCTCCGCGCCATAGGCCCGCAGGGCGTTGTACTCCTCGATGCCGAAGCCCGCGTACCCGGTGGTGGGAGCCAGCCGCATCACGCTGTCCAGCAGCCAGACCCGGTTGTTTTCGTCCCTGGCGAGCTCCCCCAGCAGGGCGGTCATCAGCTCCAGGTCCGTCATTCCGCTCCCGTCGGACAGCGTGACCGTCAGCGTCTCCGCCGTGTGCCGGGAGTTCACCAGTCCCCCGGAAAGCAGCTGATCCATAAACAGGATATAGCGGTCGCACCCCGCCGCCTCCCGCTCCAGCACCCACTCATACAGCGCCGCCATGTCCCCGTACTGGGTCCCGTTCCCGTTCAGGGGCTGTCCGTCCAGCCGGGTGCGGTACAGGTCCGCCTCCGGCATTGCCAGGGTGTATCCCAGGCTCTCCGCCAGATACACCACCCGCTCCACATTGTCCGGCCGGTCGTCCAGGGGCAC
>JAUNGH010000295.1 GCA_030524605.1 Oscillospiraceae bacterium
TTCATCCAAGGTTTTCGGGCGGATCTCATCCGCCAAAGGCCGCTGCATGGCGCACCCTCCCTTCCTGATATCTGAAAAAATATTATATCACAGCCGCCGCCGGGTTTCCAGTGTGATTTCACACTGTGACCGCAGTTCTTCCGCGGTTCTTCCGCCATCCGCATCCCAAACGGTCTTTTGCGCACCGCGTCCATACGCTCAAACGATCGCAAAATTCCTCAAACTGTTGCATTTCCTCTCGCCAAACGGCGGATTTTGTGGTATCCTGTCGGCGTGAGGTGACTGCCATGAAATCCAAGGCCGCCGTCAAGCGGATCATTGAAACGCTGAAGGGCATCTATCCCGATGCCCTGTGTTCTCTGCAATATGAAAAGGACTACGAACTGCTGTTCGCTGTGCGGCTCTCCGCCCAGTGTACCGACGAGCGGGTCAACAAGGTGACCCCGGCGCTGTACCAGCGCTTCCCCACCCTGGAGAGCTTCGCCGAAGCCGACCCCGGTGAGGTTGGCGAATACATCCACTCCTGCGGCTTTTACAACGGCAAGGCCCGGGACATCGTGGCCTGCGCCCAAAAGCTGATCGCGGAGCACGGCGGCAAAGTCCCCGGCACCATGGAGGAGCTGACCGCCCTTCCCGGCGTGGGGCGCAAGACCGCCAATCTGATCCTGGGGGACATCTTCGGCCAGGAGGGCTACGTCTGCGACACCCACTGCATCCGCATCACCGGACGGCTGGGCATCACCGACGGGTCCAAGGACCCTCTCCAGGTGGAAAAGCAGCTGCGCCAATCCATCCCGCCCAAGGAGTCCAACAACTTCTGCCACCGGATGGTGCTGTTCGGCCGGGACACCTGCACCGCCCGCAGCCCCAAGTGCGAGGGCTGCCCCCTGCGGAAAGACTGCGACGCCGGAAAGGCCGCCGCAAAATAATATCCGCCCTGATGCCTGCGCGAAAGCGCAGGCACTTTTTTGCGCCCGCTCTCATATACTGACCTGGAACGCAAACAGCTGCGATACGCTTAGGAGGTACTATGGACGAGAACACGGCACGGCTGGCCAAACAGCTGCAAAGCAACCCGGCAATGCTCCGGTCCCTGATGCAGTCCCGGGACGGGCAGGCGCTTTTACAAATGCTGACCCAGGGAGACCGGGGGGCGGGTCTCCAGCGGGCGGTCCAGTCCGCCACGAAGGGCGACACCTCGGAGATGGTGCGGCTGGTGAACCAGATCATGCAAAGCCCCGGCGGCGCGGAGCTGGTGGACCGCATTAACAAAGCGGTGCAGAAGTAATCATGGAAAGGGCGGTGGGGACGCGTGGCGGAATTCGATGATAAACTGAACAGTCTGCTGTCCAACCCGGACGCCATGGCGCAGATCATGCAGATGGCCCAGTCCCTCTCCGGCGGCGGGCAGGAGCAGGCCGCGCCGTCTCCCCCGCCGCAGCCGCCGCAGCAGGCCGCCCCGGCCTTTTCCTGGCCCGGCCAGGGGCAGCAGGGCCCTCAGCCGTCCCAGGGCGGGGATCTCCTCTCCTCCCTCACCGGCGGCATGGACCCCAAGCTGATGATGAAGCTGCTGCCGCTGATCCAGGAGCTGGGGGGGCAGCAGGACTCCAACGCCCGCCAGCTGCTCTACGCCCTGCGGCCCTATCTGAAGCCGGAGCGGCAGGACAAAATCGAGCGGGCGCTCCAACTGGCCCGCCTGTTCCATCTGGGAAAGAAATTTCTGGCAGGCTGGGAGGGGTGAGGGATGTATAACCGCTATATCCGCAATGACAACGGCTCCTACACCCGCATCCCCCAGGAGGAGGCGTTCAGCAAAAAGCCGCCAAAAGCCCCGCCCGCCGGCGGAGCGGAGCGGCAGGAGCGACAGGAGCAGCAGGAAC
>JAUNGH010000036.1 GCA_030524605.1 Oscillospiraceae bacterium
CGGTGCTGCTGTCCCTGGCGGGGGCCGTGGAGGAGCTGATGTCCTTTCTGGAGGAGCTGGCAGAGCGGAGCGGCATCGGCGGGGAGCTGTTCGTGCCGCTGTACAAGACGGTGGGCATCGCCCTGGTGGTCAAGGTGGGGGGAAACCTCTGCCGGGACGCCGGGGAGTCGGCCCTGGGATCGGTGGTGGAGACGGCGGGGGCGGTGTGCGCCCTGCTGGCGGCTCTGCCGCTGCTGCGGGCGGTGCTGTCGCTGCTGCTGGAGCTGATGCAATGAAGAAACTGATTTGTCTGCTGCTTGCCCTGCTGGCGCTGACGGTGTGCGCCCGGGCGGCGGAGCTGCCCCGGGATCTGACGGACGCCCTGCCGGAGGGGGCCGGAGAGCTGCTGGACGGCGTTGACCCGTCGGACGCCCAGGGATTTGACCGCGGCGTGGGAATGATGTTGAAGCGGGTGAGCGAACAGGCGGGGGAGATCCTCCGCCAGCGGGTCCGGGGCGCGGCGTCGGTGCTGCTGGTGGTGGTGCTGTGCGGTGCGGCGGACGGCTTTTACCAGGGCGCTGGCAGCGGAAAGGTGACGGTGTTCCTGCCCATGGCCGGGGCGCTGTCGGTGACGCTGCTGACGGCGGGGAGCCTGGACTCCCTCATCGGCCTGGGGGCCGAGACCATCGGGGAGTTGAACGTGTTTTCCAAGGCGCTGCTGCCCACCCTGGCGGCGGCCACGGCGGCCTCCGGCGCGGTGACCACCGCCACCTTCCAGCAGGTGGCCACGGTGTTTCTGGCGGACCTTTTGATGGAGCTGATCGACGGGCTGCTGATGCCCCTGGTGTACCTGTACATCGGCACGCTGACCGCCGCCTGCTGCCTGCCGGAGAACCGCCTGGCCCCCATTGCCGACGGCCTGAAAAAGCTCATCACCTGGATATTGACCACGGCGCTGCTGCTGTTCACGGTGTACCTGTCCGTGGCCCGGGTCATCTCCGGGGCGGCGGACGGGGCTGCGGTGAAGATGGCCAAGGCCGCCATCTCCGGCGTGGTGCCGGTGGTGGGGGGCATCATCGCCGAGGCGTCGGAGACGGTGCTGGCCGGGGCGGGGCTGCTGAAGAACACCATCGGTGTGTTCGGCATGCTGGCGATTTTGGCGGCCTGCGCCTACCCCTTTTTGCAGCTGGGCATCCAGTACCTGCTGTACAAGCTGACGGCCTTCCTGGCCGGGGCGGTGGGGGCGCCCAGGCTCTGCAAGCTCATCGACGGCCTGGGCGGCGCCTTCGGCCTGGTGCTGGGCATGACGGGGAGCTGCGCCCTGCTTTTGCTGGTCTCGGTGCTGTCCTCCGTGGCGGCGGTGACGCCATGATCGGGGCGGTGCGGGAATGGCTCACCTCCATCGTGGTGGTGACGCTGCTGCTGTCCGTGGCCCAGACGCTGATCCCGGAGGGAAGCATCCGCAAAATCGCCGCCTTCACCGGGGGGCTGATCCTGCTGGCGGCCCTGCTCCAACCGGTGCTGGGGACGGATCTGGAGCGGCTGCGGCTGGATTTCGGGGACTATGAGCGCGCTGTCGCCCAGCGGCAGGCGGAGCTGGAGGTTGCGGGAAAAGAAGCGCTGGTGGAACTCATAGAGGAGCGGACCGCCGCATATATATCGGACAAAGCGGACGCGCTGGGGCTGCGGGTGGAGGCCCGGGTGGAAACGGAGACCGGAGACGACGGCGTCCCGGTGCCGGTGTCCGTCCGGCTGGACGGCCCCCGCTCCGAGGAGCTGGCGTCGTACATCGAGGGGGAGCTGGGCATCCCGCGGGAGAGGCAGGTTTGGCATGAGTGAGAAGGCTAAAGGAGTGCGAAAGCTATGGGACAAATACAAATTCGCGGCGCTGGTGGCGCTGATCGGCGCAGGGCTGCTGCTATGGCCGAGTGGGAGCGGCGGTACGCGGAAGACCGCCGATGTGCTTCAGGCGGAGACGGCGGAGAGCCGGGACATCCAGGCGGAGATGGAGGAGATTCTCGGCACCATCAGCGGCGTGGGGCAGGTAAAGGTGATGCTGACGGTGGACACCGACGGCGAGCGGCAGCTGGCCCAGGACACCGAGCTGACGTACAGCGGCGACACCCAGGCGCCGGAGGATTACTCCAGACGCTCCGAGACCGTGCTGGTGGGAAGCGGCTCCGGCGGCGGGACGGTGGTGACGAGGACGGTGTACCCGACCTACCGGGGGGCGCTGGTGGTGTGCCAGGGCGGAGACCGGGCGGAGGTGAAGCTGGCGGTGACGGAGGCGGTGGCGGCGCTGACCGGCCTTTCCGCAGACCGCATCACGGTGGCAAAATGGCAGTGATCGTTTGGAGGAGGAAAAAGAGCATGAGTGCAAGATGGAAGCGGAACACGGTGGTGGCGACCATGGCGGTGCTGGTGTGCGCGGCGGTGGCGCTGAACTGGAAGTACTCCGGCCGGGAGGCCCTGAAGGACGCCGAGGAGGCCGGCACCAAGATCCTGGGGGAGGCGACGCTGGTCTCCGGCCAGGAGGACGGAGCGGAGACGCCGGTGGACGAGACCGCGGTGTACACCGGCTCGGACTACTTCGCGTCGGCCCGGCTGACCCGCCAGCAGGCCCGGGACAACGCCATCTCCCTGCTGCAGGAGGCGGCGGGCCAGGAGGACGCGGACCAGAGCGTGGCCAACGAGGCGTCGGAGAGCATCCAGGTCCTGGCGTCCTATACCCTGAAGGAAGCCCAGGTGGAAAATCTGGTCACCGCCAAGGGCTACACGGACTGCGTGGCCTTCATGGGGGACGACAGCATCAGCGTGGTGGTGTCCACGGAGACCGGGGAGCTGACCGGGGAGGACGTGGCGAAGATCACGGACATCGCCATGACGGAGACGGGGCTGCCCGCCAGCGGCATCAAGATCATGGCGGCAAATTAGCTGTTGTAATTTCCGGGATACCATGGTAAAATACCTATCTAGGAATAGAAAGGAACGCAGGATATCCAAAGGGAAAGCTGATTTTACCGAAGATATCACGGATAAGGAGAAGCATATCATGGCCGAAAGCAAGGAATACATGACGCTGCCGGAGGAGAACGGGAGCATCAACATCTCTGAGGAGGTCATCGCCGCCATCGCCGTGGGCGCCGTCCGCGAGGTGGAGGGCGTATCCGGCATGATGACCGCCATGGGCAACAGCGTCACCGACCTGGTGAACAACAAAAAGAACGCCCAGAAGGGCGCCAAGGGCGTGAAGATCGACATGACCGGCGCCGCGCTGGCGATGGACCTGTATCTGACCGTGGAATACGGCCACCCCATCCCCGAGGTGGCGGAGAACGCCCAGAAGGCGGTCATCTCCGCCGTGGAGGCCATGACGGGCTGCGCCGTGGAGGCCGTCAACATCCACGTGGGCGGCATGACCCTGGCCTGAGCGGCTGTTTGAACGAGAGAGAAAAGGACGAATTGGTTTATGGTACGGAATACCGCACGGGAGATCGCAATCCATCTTTCCTATGAGCTGAGCTTTACCGACAAGCCCATCGACGAGCTGCTGGACGAGCGCCTGACGGCGGACACCTTCGCCGCCCTGGCGGAGGAGGATGCCATCTATCAGGAGGCCCCCAACGCCAAGCAGGCGGACTATATCCGCCGGCTGGTGAAGGGCGTGGACGGGCACGCGGCGGAACTGGACGGTTACATCGCCAAGTACGCCAAGGGCTGGAGCTTTTCCCGCATCCCCCTGGTGGCGTCGGCCATCATGCGGGTGTCCATGTATGAGATCCTGTATATGCCGGACATCCCCAACGGCGCGGCCATCAACGAGGCGGTGGAGATCGCCAAGAAGTACGAGACGCCGGAGACGGTGAAGTTCATCAACGGCATCCTGGGCAGCTTTGTGCGGCAGGAGATTTCCGAATAAGAAAACGGCAGAGCGGGGCGGGGCGGCATGGCCGCCGCCTGTCCGGCTCTGTCTTTTTGCGGATGGCCGGGAAGCCCCGCCCGCCGGGGCGGCCTGCCGCAAATCCCTGAATGAAGGAGACCCCCATGGAACAGCACATCTTCGGCGTCACCGAAGTCAACCAACTGGTCAAGCTGCTGCTGGACGGCGAGCCCATGCTCCAGAACGTCTATGTCCGCGGCGAACTGTCCAACTATAAGATGTACCCCTCCGGCCACCACTACTTCACCCTGAAGGACCCGGAGGGCGCCCTGCGCTGCGTCATGTTCCGGGGCCAGGCCGGCCGCCTGCGCTTCCGCCCCGAAAATGGCATGAAGGTCATCGCCCAGGGCCGCATCACCGTGTTCCCCCGGGACGGCGCGTACCAGCTCTACTGCAATGCCCTGACCCCGGAGGGCGCGGGCGACCTGGCGGTGGCCTTCGAGCAGCTGAAGGCCAGGCTCAACGCCGAGGGCCTCTTTGACCCGGCCCACAAAAAGCCCCTGCCCGCCTATCCGGAGAAGATCGCCGTCATCACCTCCCCGGCGGGGGCGGCGGTCCACGACATGATCCGGATTCTCCGCCGCAGGTATCCCATCGCCAAGGTGATCCTGCTCCCCGTGCGGGTCCAGGGGGCGGAGGCCCCGCCGGAGATCGCCGGGGCCATCCGGTACGCCGACAAATGGAAGGTCGGGGACGTCATCATCACCGGCCGGGGCGGCGGCTCCATGGAGGATCTGTGGGCCTTTAACGACGAGCGGGTGGCCCGGGCCATTTACGACTGCGGGACGCCGGTCATCTCCGCCGTGGGCCACGAGCCGGACGTGACCATCTCCGACTTCGTGGCGGACGCCCGGGCCAGCACCCCCTCCAACGCGGCGGAAATCGCCGTGCCGGACCAGGTGGAGCTGCTGCGGTGGCTCCGTGGCGCGGGGGAGCGGATGGCGCAGAGTGAGACGGCGCGCCTGGAGAGCCTGCGCCGGCGGCTGGACGAGCTGTCGTCCAAGCGCGTCATGACCGACCACCTGGCCTACGTCCAGGACAAGCGGATGGAGCTGGTCCACGTCCAGCAGCGGCTGGGGGACCTGTCCGGCGCGCTGCTTGCCCGGAAGCGGCAGCGGTTCTCTGCCCTGGCGGCGTCCCTGGACGCCATGAGCCCGCTGAAGGTCCTGGGCCGGGGCTACGCCATGGCCCAAAACGGGGAGGGGCGGATTCTGAAAAGCTGCCGGGACGTGACGGCCGGAGAACGGGTGTCCGTGACCCTGGGAGAGGGCGGCTTCACCTGCACGGTGGACGAGCCCTTCGGGAAGGAGACATGTAAATGAGTGCAAAAAAAGTGACCTTTGAACAGCAGCTTGCCCGTCTGGAGGAGATCGTGGCGGCCCTGGAAAAGGGCGACGCCCAGTTGGCGGACTCCCTGGCCCTGTTTGAGGAGGGGACGAAGCTGATCGCCGCCTGCTCCAAACAGCTGGATCAGGCGGAGCAGCAGGTGGTGAAGCTGATGAAGGGCGCCGACGGCGCTCCGGTGGAGCTGCCTTTTGAGACACAGGAGGACTGACGATGGAAAAAGCGGAATTTGACGTCCGGTATGGGGAATACCGCCGGGCGGTGGAGGAATATCTGGACGGTTTGTTTACCGGAAACCCCGCCTGGGCGGACCTGTACGAGTCCATGCGGTACAGCCTGCTGGCGGGGGGCAAGCGCATCCGCCCGGTGCTGACGCTGGAATTTTCCCGTCTGGCCGGGATGCCGGACTGGCGGCGGGCGCTGCCCGTGGCCTGCGCCCTGGAGTTGGTGCATACCTACTCCCTGATCCACGACGACCTGCCCTGCATGGATGACGACGGTCTCCGCCGGGGCAAGCCCACCAACCACAGGGTCTACGGCGAGACGCTGGCGGTGCTGGCGGGGGACGCCCTCCAGCCGGAGGCGTACCGCCTGATCCTGACGGCCCCCGGCCTGACGGACAACATCAGGGCCGCCTGCGCCCTGATTTTGGCCCGGGCCTCCGGAGCCGACGGTATGGTTGGGGGGCAGGTGCTGGATACCCTCCACGCGCCGAAGACGGAGGCGGAGCTGACGGAGGTCCACCGGCTGAAAACCGGCGCCATGATCGCGGGAGCCTGCCTGCTGGGCGTGGCGGCCGCCGGCGGGGAGGTGCCCCTGCGGGTGGCTGCGGAGGAATATGCCCGTCAGCTGGGCCTGGCCTTCCAGATCCGGGACGACATGCTGGACGTGGTGGGGGACGAGTCCGTGTTCGGCAAGCCCATCGGCTCCGACGCCGAGGAGGGCAAGGTGACCTTCGTGGACCTGCTGGGGGTGGACGGCTGCGCCGCCGCCGTCCGGGCATGCACGGAGCGGGCCAAGGCGGCGGTGGCCGCCTATGACGGCGGCGGCTTCCTCTCCGCCCTGGCGGACAGCCTGGCGGAGCGGGACAAATAAAGCAAAAGGAACTGCCCAACGGCAGTTCCTTTTTTGTATGATTCACCGGGCCGCCAGGATCCAGGTCGCGCGGTTCAGCTCCGTCTCCTCTACGGTGAAGGTCACGCCCTGGCAGTCCAGCCGGTCGCCCGCGGCGGGCACCCGGCCCAGAGAGTCCATCAGCCAGCCGCTGAGGGTGGCGTCGTCGCTCTCCTCCCGGATGCCCAGAAGAGAGAACACCTTCTGGGGCGGAAGGCCGCCCGACAGGCGCCAGCGCCCCTCGGAGAGGGGATGGATGGCTTCCTCTACCTCGTCGTGTTCGTCCCAGATCTCGCCTACCAGCTCCTCCAGGATATCCTCCATGGTGACGATGCCCAGGGTGCCGCCGTGCTGGTCCGCCACCACGGCGATGTGGGTCTTGCTCCGCTGGAGCTGGCGCAGAAGGCTCCCGATGGGGACGGCGGGGGCGGCATTCAGCACCGGCTTCATCAGCCGGCTGACGGGAAGCCCGGCGGACTCCGGGTTACAGAGGTCTTTCAGATGTATCACGCCCACGATGCGGTCGATGGTCCCCTGGTACACCGGCAGGCGGGTGTAGCCGCTGGTTTCGAACAGGCCGGTGACGGTTTTCCGGTCCGCCTCCAGCGGGACGCCCACCACCGCCACCCGGGGGGTCAGGATGTCCTCCGCCGTCAGGCCGTTGAACTCGATGGCGTTGCGGACCAGCTCCCGCTCCTGGCTGTCGATGCCGCCGTCCCGCTCCACCTCGTCCACCAAAAGCAGCAGCTCCTCCTGGGTCAGCTTCCGGTCGTCGCCCATCCGCACGAAGCGGTCCAGCAGGGCCTTCCACCGGGAGAAGATCCAGGTCACCGGCCGCAGCGCCGTCATCAGCAGCCGCAGCAGTGGGGCCGAGAACATGGCCACCGTCTCCGGCGCCTCCTTGGCAAGGCCCTTGGGCGTGACCTCGCCGAAGAACAGTACCGCAACCGTCACCGCCGCCGTGGACAGGGAGGACCCCAGATCCTCGCCGAACCGGCGGACGAAAAGGATGGTGCCCAGGGACGCGATGGCGATGTTGACGATGTTGTTGCCCACCAGAAGGGTGGAGAGGAGGTCGTCATACCGCTCCGAAAGGGAGAGCACCAGCTCTGCCCGGCGGTTTCCGCGGTCGGCCATCAGCCGCAGCCGGGTGCGGCTCAGAGAGGAAAAAGCCGTCTCCGTGGCTGAGAAATAGGCGGAGCAAAGGAGAAAAAACGCAATGAGAAATAGTTTGCCTATGGTATCGCTCGTCATAAAATATAATCCTTTCTGTCATCTGCTGTTGTCGTGCCGGCGGTGGGTTCAACAGCGCAGACGCCAGGACCGGGCGGGGGGACGCCATCGCGGCGACGGTCCGTCCATGGGGACGATCAGCTCCTTCCGTTGATCCGGCGGGGAATCGCCCGCCGGTGTATCTTCTTCATTATAGCGGAAAAGGCGCAAAGACGCCGTTAAGAAATTCCCCGCAGGCGCCGGACTGTTCCGGCACAAATTTTACGGATCGGAGCATGGCCGGCGGCGAAAAATTCGGGATTTGGATGTACGGTGCGTATTTCTGCCGTCAGTTCAGCGAAGGCACAGCCGCTCCGGTCAAAAAAATGGAGGCGCGGCAATCGTGCGCCTCCATTTCGGTTTGTTTTGGCGGCTTCCCTGCGACGGCGTTCCCAGGCAGTCGGTTTCCCTGTTTTTGGCTCCGATTCGGACGGACTTGATGGGAAAGCCGGGCGGAAGCGTATGCCTTGGGGATCAATTCAGCGTGAACTCCGCCGCTTCGCCCAGGGGTGCGTCGGTGACGGCGTCCAGAACAAATACCTTCAGGCGGCTGCCCACGGCTGTGGACGGGGAGAAGCGCACGTTGTCCGCCGGGCTGACCTGCCGGCCGGACACACTGAGCATGCGGCCGTCTGTGTCATAGACCGCGCAGTACAAAAAGGCGTCCGTCTCCGCCGTGCCGCGGATGGTCAAGGACCCGCTGCCGGTCAGGGTCCAGGTCAGGCCGTTGCCGCAGGAGCCGGTCTGGCTGTAGGAAATCGTGGCTCTTGTCAGAGCTGTGTTTCCGGCATCGATAGAGATGGCTTTCCACTGCTCCTGACTGCCGCCGTAGTACACATTTTTCAGGCCGGTACAGCCGCTGAAAGCGGATGGGCCGATGGTAGTGACGTCACTGCCGATGGTAACTTCGGTCAGGCTGGTGTAGTTGTTGAAAGCAAGCTTGCTGATGGAGGTGACGCCGTCCTCGATGACCACGCTGGTGATGCTGGACCTGTGCGCATACCAGGGGACGGAGGAAGACGTGACATCGTTGGTCATATCCCCCGTGCCGGAAATGGTCAGGACACCGTCGCTGCTCAGGGTCCAGGTCAGGTTGCCGCCGTAGGTTCCGTATAAATGATCCAGACCGTCATAATAGATGGTGGCGCTTGTCAAAGCCGTGTTTCCGGCATCAATGGTGATGGTTCCCCACTGTGCTTCGCTGCCGGCGTAATACACATTTTTCAGGCTGGAGCATCTGTTGAAAGCGGACGCACCGATGGAGGTGACACCGCCGCCGATGGTGATTTCAGTCAGGCCGGTGCAGTAGTTGAACGTATAACTGCCGATGGAGGTGACGCCGCTGCCGATGGTGACATTGGTCAGGCCGCTGCAGAGGTCAAACGCGTAATTGCCGATGGAGATGACGCTATCCGGAATGATGATACTGGTCAGGCCGGTGCAGAGGTCAAACGCGTAATCGCCGATGGAGGTGACACTATCGGGGATGGTGAGGCTGGTCAGGCCGGAGCAGCTTCCGAAGGCGTGATCGCCGATAGAGGTGACGCTGTCGGGGATGGTGAGGCTGGTCAGGCCGGAGCAGCGGCTGAACGCGCCACTGCCGATGGAGGTGACGCTGTCGGGAATGGTGAGGCTGGTCAGGCCGGAGCAGCGGCTGAACGCGCCACTGTCGAAGGCGGAATCGCCGATGAAGGTGACGCTGTCGGGGATGGTGATCCCGGTCAGTTTGGTACAGTTGTTGAAGGCAGAATCGCCGATGGAGGTGACGCCGCTGCCGATGACGGCGGTGGTAAGGCCGGTGCAGTACCAGAATGCAGAATCGCCGATGGAGGTGGCGCCGCTGCCGCCGATGGTGACATCAGTCAGGCCGGTGCAGAAGGAGAACGCGGAATCGCCGATGGAGACGACACTGTCCGGAATGGTGACACTGGTCAGTTTGGGACAGTTGTGGAATACATTCCTTCCGATGGAGGCGACACTGCCGCCGATGGTGACGGCGGCCAGGTTGGTGCAGTCATAAAACGCATGATCGGCGATGGAGGTGACGCCATCCTCGATGATCACACGGGAGATAAATGTCATATAATTGTGCCAGGGGATGTCGAGAGAAGAGGTGTAATCCGTCATGTCTCCCGTACCGGAGATGGTCAGGACACCGTCGTCGGCCAGGGTCCAGGTCAGGCTGCCGCCGCAGGCGCCCGTCAAAAAGTTCCGACCGCCAAAAAATATGGGGATCCGCGTCAGGACAGAATTATTATTACGATCTCCAATGGAAATGGCATTCCATTGGGCTTCACTGCCGGGATAATATACCTTAGTCAGCCCGCTGGAGAACGCGCTAGTGCCGATGGAGGTGACGCTGACCGGGATGGCGATGCTGGTCAGCTTGTTGCAGCCGGAGAACGCGTCAATGCCGATGGCGGTGACGCCTTCCGGAATAGTGACCTGGGTCAGCCTGGAGCCTTTCTTGAATGCATTATAACCGATGGAGGTGACGCCGGCCTTAATGACCACACTGGTGATAAATGGGTTGTATTTGTACCAGGCTGTGGGAGAGAGAGAACTGAAATCTATCATATCCCCCTTACCGGAGACGGTCAGGGTGCCGTCGTCCGTCAGGATCCAGGTCAGGTTGTCGCCGCAGGTGCCCTCCAGATAGTTCAGACCATTAAAATAGACAGGGGCGTCTGTCAGAGCGGTATTGCGGCTGCCAATGCGAATAGCATCCCATTGTGCCTCGGTGCCGGAATAATATACCTGGGTCAGACTGTAGCAGTTGTCGAACGCGCGGTCCTCGATGGTGACGACACTTTTCGGGATGGTGACGCTGATCAGTTTGGTGCAGTTGTAGAAGGCGAGCTGGCCGATAGAGGTGACGCTGTCGGGGATGGTGATGCTGGTCAGCCCGGAGCAGCCGTAAAACGCGTAGCTGCTGATAGAGGGGAGACCTTTCAGGATGGTGACGCTGGTCAGACCGGAGCAGTCCCTGAAAGCGGATTGGCCGATGGAGGTGACACTGCCCGGAATGACGACTTCAGTCAGGCCGGAGCAGCCTTCGAAGGCGGAAATGCCGATGGAGGCGATGCTGCGGGGGGCGGTGAAATCGGTCAGGCTGGAGCAGCCTTTGAAGGCGTAATCGCCGATGGAGGTGACGCTGTCCGGGATGGCGGCGCTGGTCAGGGCGGCGCAGCTTCGGAACGCGTAGTTTCCGATGGAGGTGACGTCGTCCTGAATGACTGCGCTGGTAATGGACGCGCGGTAACTGTACCAGGGGGCGGAGGAAGACGACGTATAGCTTTTCATATCCCCCGTGCCGGAGATGGTCAGGACGCCGTCGTCCGTCAGGACCCAGGTCAGGTTTTCACCGCAGGTGCCGCTGTCGATCACCTCCGCGGCCATGGCCGGTACCGGCAGCAGCACGAGAAGCATGGCGCAGGCCAGCAGCCCGCCCAGATAGTATTTCAGCTTTTTCATGTGGCGCTCTCCTTCTTCTTTGACAAATTTGACAAAAAGATGGCTTCAAAAATCATAATATGATTTTACAGATTTATTCTGGAAAAAGCAAGATTCCGACCGCACAGGATACAGGTTTTTTTGTAAAAGGCACTTGCCCCACTGATGAATGCATATATGGAGGGCAGAAGGGGGGCAGGCCCGTGAAGATCAACATGGCGGAGACCCCGGCGGCCATTATAACGATCTTTCCAAAAGGCAGCCGGGGCAATGGACGTTCATGCGGCGGAAGGTTTCCGCCAAATTTGCACCGATTTCGCGGAAAATTTGGGGAGCGTTGAAGATTTGTGAAAAATGACGATTCCAAAAAGTTCGCAAAACTGCGCAAAAGGCTCCATAACCCGTTACTTTTTAAAAAGGTGTTCACAACTTTTTTATACGGAATATGTTGTATATTTATGAAAACCGTGCTATACTAAATCTCGCTAAGCGGCGGCGCAGTATTCTAGTCAGATCTGCCGTTTCCTAGGGAGGGCCTAAAAATCCTCTGAAGGGCATATCGATGAAACCTCTGGTGCCTGCTTGAGACGCCCAGTCTTGGGTGGGTGCTGGGGGGAAGCGCGCCTTGCGCGCTTGCGGATCCAGGGCGCTTTCCAATGGCATGGTTATTCCGACCCTGTTTTCGTGGAGACCTGTTCTTGTGCGCAGACGTACTCCCAATGTGGTATTTTCGGCCTGCGTACGAAGCAGATTGTGAACCTGCAATGCGGTGCATCGGCTTACAGAGCCGTAACGCTGTGTGCAGACGTAGCCTGCCTTGCGTGGGTGTGGTGGATGAGAGGCCAGGCCGTCGTGTCTCTGGCCGGAGCAACGGGCGGCCCCCTGCTCTCTGAAACCACATCTGCAAAAGAGGCTAAAGAAGCGGACGGACTGTGGTGGAAATCACCTAGGCTGTCTTCTTGGGGCAGAAAAAGGATTGCAGTGCGGACTAAGTGGCAATCGGGTAGCATGGATGGGCAACGCCATGCCGCGGCGCTGAAAGGGGAACCGCCTCCATCGGCAACGAGAGGTGCGCTGCGGGGAAATCCAACCCGTACCTAAGCCGTAAGATTTACTTTTTCTGCCGCCGCCGGCTTAGCAACTTTTTAAGAGCGGCCCTCTGCTGGAGGTATTTTATTTGAAGAAAACACAGAATCCCAGGGAAGAAAAAAAGGGCGGCGCGGCCGCCCAATACCGGTGGGCCTTAACGGTCTTTATGATGGCGGTCGCCCTGTCCGCGGCGCTGAGCCTGGCATCCCAGTCGATGCTCTCAGGCGCGGGCGTGGCAGTCGCCCTTTTGATTTTGGCGCTGTTTATCGGCCTTGGCATCGTGTTCGACGTCATCGGCGTGGCCGTGACGGCGGCGGATCCCAAGCCCTTTCACTCCATGGCCTCCCACAAGGAGAAGGGGGCCAAGGAGGCCCTGGGCCTGCTGAAAAACGCCAGCCACGTCTCCAGCGTCTGCAACGACGTGGTGGGCGATATCTGCGGCATTGTCAGCGGCGCCACCGGCGCGGTGATCGTCACCCAGCTGCAAAGCGCGCTGAACACCCGCTCGGTGCTCATCTCCGTGGGCGTCACGGCCCTGGTGTCCGGGCTGACCATCGGCGGCAAGGCCCTGTCCAAGACCTTCGCCATGAAGCAGAGCACCAAGGTGGTCTACTGGGCGGGCCGCTTCCTGCACATCTTCCACCGCTGAGAGGGAGGGCAGATATGATCCTGGAGAAGATCCAGTCTCCCGCCGACGTCAAGGCGCTGGAGGCGGGGGAGCTGCCCCGCCTGTGCCGGGAGCTGCGGGAGTTTTTGATCCAAAGCGTCTCCCAGACCGGCGGGCACCTGGCCTCCAACCTGGGGGCCGTGGAGCTGACGGTGGCCGTCCACCGGGTGTTTGACACCGCGTCGGACCGCCTGGTGTTCGACGTGGGCCACCAGTGCTACGTCCACAAGGCCCTGACGGGCCGGCGGGAGCTGTTCTCCACCCTCCGCCAGTTCGGGGGGCTTTCCGGCTTTCCCAAGCCCCGCGAGAGCGGGCACGACGCCTTCATCGCGGGCCATGCGTCCAACTCCGTGTCTGTGGCGCTTGGCATGGCAAGGGCAAGAACTTTACAGAAAAAGGACTACAGCGTCCTGGCGCTGATCGGCGACGGGGTCCTCACCGGCGGCCTTGCCTACGAGGGGCTGAACAACGCCGGGGCCTCCGGCGAGCCGCTGATCGTCATCCTCAACGACAACGGCATGTCCATCGACCCCAACGTGGGCGCCATGCCCCATCACCTGAGCCGCCTGCGGTCCAAGCCGGCGTACTATCACTTCAAAAAGTGGTACCGCGCCCTCTTCGGCAAGCGGCCCATGGAAAACGGGCTGTACCGCTTCAACCACCGGGTGAAGACCTCCCTGAAAAAGGCCCTGTGGCCCAGCAGCACGCTGTTTGAGGACATGGGCTTCACCTATCTGGGCCCCATCGACGGCCACGACCTGCCCCGCCTGTGCGACGTGCTGGAGTGGGCCAAGGAGCTGAACTGCCCTGTGGTGGTGCATGTGAACACCGTCAAGGGCAAGGGCTATCCCTTCGCGGAGCAGAACCCCGGCAAGTTCCACGGCATCGGGCCCTTTGACCCCCAGACGGGGCTTTTGAAAAAGCCGGGCGGAGAGAGCTTTTCCTCCGTCTTCGGCAGGGCGCTGGCGGACTGCGCCGCGGAGGATGGCCGGGTCTGCGCCATCACCGCCGCCATGGCGGAGGGCACCGGCCTGACCGGTTTTGCAAAGGAGTTCCCGGACCGCTTTTTCGACGTGGCCATCGCGGAGGGCCACGGCGTGTCCATGGCGGCGGGCCTTGCCAGCCAGGGGATGCTGCCGGTGTTCGCGGTGTACTCCACCTTTTTGCAGCGAAGCTGCGACATGCTGATCCACGACGTGGCCCTGGAGCGGCTCCATGTGGTGCTGGGTGTGGACCGGGCGGGCCTGGTGGGCGCCGACGGCGAGACCCATCACGGCTGCTTCGACCCGCTGTTTCTGTGCACCATTCCGGGCTTCACCGTGCTGTGCCCCTCCGATTTCGCGGAGCTGCGCTCCATGCTGCGGCAGGCCCTGTTCCACTTGGAGGGGCCGGTGGCCGTCCGGTATCCCCGGGGCGGGGAGGGCGCCTTCCGGGCGGACACGTCGGACAAGCCCCTGGCGCGGCTGCGGGAGGGGGCCGGCGTAACGCTGCTGGGCTACGGCGTCCTGGTGAACAATTTACTGGAGGCCGCCGGTCTGCTGGCAAAGGACGGCATTCAGGCGGAGGTCGTGAAGCTGAACCGGATCTCTCCGCTGGACCATGAGGTGGTCTGCGGGAGCCTTGGGAACCGGGACACGCTGCTGGTGCTGGAGGACTCCTTCGGCGCGGGCTGCGTGGGCCAGCGGGTGGCCGCCATCCTGGCGGAGCACGGCCAGGCG